>DOWN01000071.1 GCA_003519545.1 Bacteroidota bacterium | reverse complement strand
ACTATTGGGATAAGTGCATTATCTTCATTCGTTGTTTGTTCTGAAAAATCTGTTATTTTTTGTGATGCCATATTAGTTTATTAGTATAAGATCTCCGGATTCTGAAAGTATGTAGTCTCCGGATTCGTTTTGTAAATAGTTGTTTTGAGAATACTCGGTTTCAGGAATGTTTGGGTCTGAGATTGTAAACCATTTGATTGAGCTACCGGGAGTACTGATTGGTCTGCGTGTTGCAAATGAGAATTCAAGACCTTGATTTCCTGAAGCATCAATTCCACCATATTGAATTAGTTCAAGACTTTCTGAAGTATCAATAACATCAAAACTTCGAGGTTGGTCATGATGCGGATAAAGTATAGTCGTATAGTCAAGTTCAAGCCAGTGTAATACTTTAATAAATTTTTGTAATTGTCCTGATTCAATAAGTGTCTTGTGATCAATCATCCATTCATAATTCGTATATTTAAATTTTTTATAAGTAGTACCGGCTTTTGTTTTTGTTTTATAAAAATTACGAGTGATTTTTTCAATGAAGTTATTATATTTAAATTCAAGTCTTGTAACTTGCCAACCTGAACCAGGAATCCATGTTTTGAATTCGGGAGTATTATATCCATTTACGTATAAGGTCATAATGACATAAGTTTTAAGTTTGTAGTTTCATTAAAAACATTTACTGATACAGACAGAGGTAAATATGTTCTGTTAAGTTCTGAAATATCATGTCCGGTAAGTGATAAGAAAAATATTGGTTCAAGAATAACTTCTTTAACAGATATTTCAATAAACATTTTTGTGTAAGTATTAAAAAGTGCTCTCATATTATTCAGAAATGTAGATGAATTTATATAACTTCGAGCCGGTATATGATACGTATAAGCTTCTTTGACAATTTGATTTTGTATTGCTTGATACTTAAATAGAGATGAAGCAAAACATCCTGAAAAAATTAAATCGTGTTCATCCGGAGTAGGAAATGGATCTGAAAATGCTGATACATTTTTATTATAAAAATTTACTCTTCTTTTATCACGAGTATTATTTCCACAGTCGAGAGACAATAAATCAGACTTAGCAATGTTGTTAAATTCAAAAGTATAAATTGAACCGTTCCAAGTCTGATTTGTGTATTTTTTTTCAAATTCGGTTTGGTCACGGTACTTAAAATTAGAAATACCGGTGTTTCGCGTAATCCTGTAAAGTGGAGCTGAGCCAAAGACTGATACGGAAGAGAAATGGAAACTGTTAAGATTGAATATATTATCTTTAGCAATTATGATATCGTGAGCACCTTTGAGTTGTTTATTTTCATTTAGATTTGGAGAAGTAGAATAAAAAGCGGAATCTCCTCCGATTAAATCCACGCATGGTGCAATAATTATATATTTATGTTGTGCTTGGTAACTATCTGACGAAACGGAATTGATACCGATTATTCCTTCTGAAGGAATATTAATTACAGGGAAATCATTAGATATGGATCTGTCAGTAATTTTTAACGACTGAAGATTGTTGTCAAAAATAAATCTGAAATTCCAACCCATTCCATTGCAGATTTTTTGAAGGAAATCATAACAGGAATCACAACTACCATCTCGTTGGATTTGAACATATCCAACCGGAGGGAAATATAAACCACGAAATGATGCATATTGGAAAGTAGCATCGTAAGCTATCATCCATTCGGATAAATTCAAACTCATTGAGATTGCAACTCCTGAGAACATTTCAGTTAGAAGCATTTGAAAGTTTTTTGCTTTTACTGTTTCATCGTTATCAAAAAATAAAGTATCCCAAGAAAAGTCTGTGCCGGTAGGAAGTTTTTTAGTTGCAAAAAAATCTGCAAACTCTCTTTCAAAACCTGCCACATCAATATTTAGAGTTCTTCCCGGGTCAAGCGAGTTATCATCTTCAGGATCTGACCAGTTAAGTCCATCCGGATAGACTACACCTTTAAAAATTAGTTTGTTGTTAAAGAATATTTCAACTAAAAATTTAATGTAAGTTCTATCTTCAAAAAACTTGAAGTATTTTATAAAATTTATGTCTGGATTTATTGTTACAATTTCACAAGAAAAATCAGATGCTTTACGTTGATATTTGTTGGGAGCAAGTTGTTCATCGATGAAATCAAAATCATAGTTAATGTTTTCCTCTGAGTCTTCGGTGATGTAATTTTTTAAATCAATTTTGTCAGTGATAGTTGTTGGAGTTATGCCACTGAAAAATGATGCATAACGAGGGTCATTTGTGAGACCTGCCCAGCTGAAACCTTGACAAAATATATTTACATTGTTTATCGCCATTTATGGTAAAAGAAATTTTTTAATTCTGTTGTTCTCATTTTTGATAGAACCTTTGATGTCTTTGTTTGAAAGTCGGAACTTGTCAAACTTAAGAGCAATTTCCATATAGTTTCCACCACCGACAGCACCGGGAATTAACATCGAGGGATTATATTTTTTTGCCATGCTGACAGCTAATCCATCACCGACTAACCATTCCTTGAAACCACTTCCGAACCATGATGTCAATTGTTTAACACGAGGTTTTGAAATGACAACTTCACCAGGTGTGAGCATGGCAGGTACCGAATCAGTATCACCTGACCCGGGAACAACTCCACCTTTGTTCATACCCATAATAATACCTTTTGCAACTTCAAGAGCAAGGAAACCGGCTGCAAGTGCCGGAAGATCTGTTATGAGAGAGAGACCAAAAGTTCCAACACCTTTAGCTGCAGCCGCACCTTTAGCACCGACCAACATTGCCTGAACTGAAGTGAGGAATGTTACAACAATGCGTTTCATAAATTCTTTGAATGCATCAGGATTACCTGAAGATAAACCTTGAAAAAATTCACCTATGAGTGAAACGGATTCTTCGAGAGTATCGTTGAATGCCTGTTGGAGTCGGAGACCGGCTTCATCTATAAATGACATTTTATAGCCAGATGTGATTTCAACAGGTTCAGGATTTCGTTCGTTAATTTCGAAGTCCTTAATTTTTGCAATATCAAATTCTTTTGAAAACATTTCTTTAAGCAGATCATTCATCATCCGGTAATACTCAAGACGTCGTTCGTCAGTATCAGCCATGCTTTCTAATAATTTTAATTTATCTTTTGCTTGTAATATTGAGATACCTTCAAGTCCGTTTGTTTCTTTATATAAATCTAACTGAACTTGTAATGCACGGATAGCTTTTGCAAATTCATCTTCAGGTTTTTCTGAAGAGGATTTAGAACCTTTTTTCTTTTTATCTTCGAGAGGTGTGTCTTTCGTAATGGATTTAACCATCTGAGATGCTTTCATGACCTGTTCAAGAGCATATTTTGCTCCAGCAATATTCCCTGCCTGAAATTGTTCAATCGCAATTGCAAGCATTCTATAAATCATCGCATATTTACCAACAGCATCAACTATTCCAAGAAATGATGCTACTCCTTGAATACCTAAACTATTAATAGCAGACTTTAAAATATTAGTATTTGTAACTGAATTTATAAATTGGGCGTTTAGTGAACTTAAAACTGGTTCGATGTTTCCTAACTTAAGACCAGTTAATATTAAATTTTGTAATTGTTGTTTTAAATTAGAAATTTCACTTTCAAGTTTCCTTGTTTCCTGTGCTTGATTTCTTATATTTTCTGTTCTTGATTTTAAATTATTGTTGAGTAATATTTCAACTTTATAAAGTTCTTGATTCTCAGATATATGATTATTTAATTCTTTATTGCTTCTCTCAAGCGATTTTTCATATTCATTAATATTTTCAATAATGTGTTTTATTTCAGCAATAAGAACTTCATTCCGAGTATTTTCTTTTATAGCGAGGAGTTCTTTTTCTTTTTCAATGGCTTTTTTAACTGCATCTTCATTTAGACGCATTGCGTTTGTATGATCGGAAACTCCTTTCACTACATTTGGATATGTCTGAATTAAATAATCAAGAGTATCATTATATGTTGACTGTTGATTTGTAGTATTATTTGTCTGAGCATTGTATGAAAGCAAAAAACTTTCAAGTTCTGAAATTTTACTTTTTGTTTTATCAATTGATTCCGAGTAAGAATTTAGTCTTTCCTCAAGAGATTGAGTTGCTGTTGTAGATTCGTAAATACCTGAAGTTAATCCTGCTAATCCGGTAACAATTAATCCGATTATAATTGGTAAACCGCCAAGTTTTAGATTTAAAATTGTGAGACCACCATTGAGAGCGATTACCGCTCCGAGAACAGCCATAATTCCACCTACTATTATTCTTAGATTAGGAGGCATAGCGATTAATAAACCAAGTATGATTCCGAAGATAGCAACGTTTGTATTCATTGATCCATTGAGTAAAAACCAAGCTGATGCAAATGCAGTTACAACCAATGCTCCGGTTTTAAAATGAGCCGGCATATTAGTCATAAATTCGACAATTGATTTTGATATAGAAACAAATGGTGCAAGACCGGTTGCTAAGAGTTGACCGAAAGAGATTTTTAAATCAAGAATTGCTTTTTGATTTTTAATGTACTCGCCTTGTGCTGAGTTCATTAACTTGTTCATATTCCCGACTTGTCCCTGAGTTTCTTTAATGATGCCGTTGAATATTGCCATTCTCACACCGGAGTTCGTTGAAGCTTTCATTAAGTCCTGAGCTTTGAAGCCAGCTTCTTCCAACATCATTGAAAGGTTTTTTGTTACACCGGCATTATCTACAAGAATTGAATTTCCATTTTTAATACCTTCAGTTGCGGAAGTAATAGCTTCACCAAATGAGAGAGAAGCTTGTCTGTTAAATGATGCTGATTCACCGAACCTTTGCATTAAATCAATTGACTGGTCGAGAGTAAAATTTGCGGATAATAAATTTTTAAGTGATGTAGAAGCATCACCAATGGAAAGTAATCCTTCTTTAACAGCATATAAATTTTTTAATTTATCTTCAACAGATTTTTCATCAAGTCCTTTAAATATTGCAATTGACTCGAGACCAAGAGTTGCAGACTGATACTTGAAGAATTCCCGGGTTAGTTCACCGACATTAGTTCTTAAGATTGTTACAATTTGCTGAATACCATTGAACCGGAGACCGAGACTAATAAGTCTGTCATCCAGTGCGACTGTAGAAACTCTTGTTTTATTGAATGCTGTGGAAGTTTCGTTGGTTGAGTCATTTAACTTATCAGTACTGATAGTAGTTTTTTCTAAACCTGCTTGATAAGTTTTATTTAATTTATCTAATTGGTTTATTGAAGAAATTGATTTAGATGCATCAAGTTTATTCAGAACACCGAGTTTATTTCCTTGAGAAGATAAAACCGCAAGCATATTAATTGCTGTTTTAATCCCTTCAGAAAAACCTTTTGTATCAAGTAATAACGATATTTTTAAATCACCAAGAGTTTGCATTTTTATTTACTAAACATTCTATTAATTTTGGTTATGATATTATCTGCAGTATATTTATTCATTTTCGTTATCTTTGTGCTTTATGGCATAAACGTGATTAACAATTGGAGCTCCAGGAAGAAAAACATCTTTGAAATTTATAATGATGATATTTAATCTTTTTTGAACTGACACCATTCTACGAAATCTTTTTTTTCTTTGACTGTCAATATCATGCCGACAGTACTCATTTTAAGTTTTTTACATTCCTCAAATTTTGTAAAATCTCCATCGCATAAGTTATACATCAAATCTAATTTAGTACCTGATATCCAAGTCGGGATTTTCTTTTTTACCTCGACACGATATTTAATTAAGTCTGCGAGATTACCTCCGGTGTAATCTTCTGAGTATTCTCCGTCAGGGTTCCAGTGAGAGCTTTTGAGATACTCATCAACAGATTTTTTACTGACGGATTTAATGAAAAAAAATCGTTTATAATTAGTTCGAGCTGTGAATTCTTAATTTTAAAACAATCTTCATCACTTAATGAATTACCTTCGTTATTAAAGAGAATTATTCTTAAGAACTTCGTAATTAAATTTTCTTTCGAAATTAATTTTATCAGCTGAGCAACATTCATATTATCAACATTAGAAAACTCTTCGAGAGAAGTTTCCTGAAGTAATTCTGTTAGCTGAATATCCTGACCTAAATTAAGCTCTTCCTGAAAAAATAATTTGTTGCCGATATCATAACTTTTTTTTATTTGTTCGTCTGACATGATTATAGATTTTTATAAGTTTATAAATATGTTCCGGGTAAAAAAACAAAGGAGGATGTTTTTATGTTAGAATGAGAGCAAAAATACACCGGAACATATTAATATCAAAAATTACGGCATTGCATCAACAAGATTGTTGAACAGTGTTTTCAAATTAGCTTTTGAAGTTGCAAGCTGTGAATTATAAAACTTTTCGCTGTAACCTTTCAAGTAGTAAGTATCAACCTGTTCGCCTGTATTATCGTTATTCACATCTTGAACTTCCGAAAAAGTTTGCTCAACCACTGCTTGTTTTGGAGAATTATTATAAATGAAAAACACAGTTGCTCCGACTTGATGCGTAGTGACTGAGGGTTTGTTTGTTACTGGCATAATTATTAATTAAAATTAATTTATAATGTTATTTTTGTTCCGTCTATCCAAATTGTGTCGTCATCAAATGCACCTGAACCGACTTCGTTCATAAATTCTGCTTTTGTGTCGTAGTCATCATGCATAGTTGCGTCTGTTAAATTTGATCCGGATACATTCATAAAAGCGAGACCTGTTACAGCTGAAAAATCACAGTTACTTAAATTACATCCGGATAAATCCTTATTTGACATATCGTTTGCTCCGAAGTCAGTACCTGAAAGGTCAAGTATATATCCACCTTTTAATTTTTTCAGTGCTAAGTTTGAAGTTGCAAAAACATCTACTTCAGGAATAGAACTTGGCTCGTTTGCAAAATAATAAGTATTATTTTGTTTACCAGTTGAATCATTTAATGGATTATTAACCTGTGATTCAATTTTAGTAATTACAGCAGTGATAGCTCTTCTTTCTTTAATGTAAGTACGAGTTTGACCTACTTGAAATTTTGTAACTGCCGGTTTATTTGTTAAAGGCATTTTGGAAAAATTTTAAGTTAAAAAAATACTGCAGATAATTAATATCTGCAGTTAAAACATTAAGCAAGTAATCCTGCACTATCAGGAATGTTTCCGGAATCAGTTAGCCCAACAGGATCTGTAGATGCAATGTTAATGTAAAATCTATTTAGTCCTGTAAATGTGACAAGACTTCCATTAACACGTGCCTGACAAGTCTGATTAGTTGGAGTAGGGCGTAATGAAAATGTTAATACTAAAGTCTGCAACTCACCTGCTGAAACTTGCATTGACTGATTGGGAATTAATAAACCTGATCGGGCAAATATATATTCATATTTATTATTTTTGGTCCCATGATTAACCCAGATTTGTAAATCTTTTTTTCTTAGAGTGTCAATCAAGTCTCTTTTAGTCTTATCAACTTCAGCAAGTACTAATTCCATTTTAACTTTTCTTACACCGTCAAGAGAAAAACTTGTTAAGTCCGGGAATGTAACTTCGGTTTCACCTGTTTCATCAATTGGTGGCTTGTAAGAAATCAGATTACCGACATCAAGCCAGAAGCCCGGGAATGAAGAGTGACCTACAAAACTTAAATTACCACCTGAATTTGATAATGCATTATTGTTACCCATAAATTATTTTTTTATTTTATTTGTGCAAATATTGTGAATTAAAAATTATCTGATTTGAATATCAGATCCGGGAAGAATAAGTACCGGATCAGATGATTTATCAGAATTACCTGAAGAAACTTTTGTAATTTTATAAATTGAATTATCATCCGGTTCACCGAGTTTTCCATCACCTTCTACGAGCGTAATTTCAAAGATGTCACCCGGCTTGAAGTCATTAATGTCGATGCCGGTTAAAACTCTTATAACAGTTCCGATGTGTTTTGTTATTTCATTATCGTTAACATTCACACATCCTTTCCATGTAGGAATTGTAGAGCATCCGGAAGATGTTGTAAGGAAAGAACTGCAGACAATGGTGATTAGAATTAATCTGAGTGCAATTAGGTTAAAGGATTTTGTTCTTACAAAGCCAATGACAGGAATAATTGTTTTAACTTTATTCTTGAACATGCTGAACCAGTCGAGCATTGTTTTTTTCAATCGTTTTATTAAATGTAAAAACGGATGAACCAAGAATGTGAATAAGAGAAAAATTATGTTTTTCATTTTTATTTTTTAAAAGGTTAATAAAGTTTTATGTTTAAAGCATTTGCAGTTTCGGGACCGACCATCCCATCAACGACCAACCCTTTCAATTTTTGGAATTCAAAGACTGCTAATTCGGTTTTAATTCCGAATCTGTTATCAACTTCAACAAGATTAGAATTAAGAAATGAATTTAGTGATGATTGAATATCACCAATGCATTTTGAAACCATCATCGGTTTTTTGTGTCGATAAACAATTTTAGGTTGTTCATATTTTCCACTCGGTAATTTTTCATACTTGAATCCGGGAACAGTAAGAGCAAAATCCCAAGTTCTTCCTGAAGATGTTGAAAATATTACACCTTTATTTTTACTGTGAGCTTCAAAAGTTTTTCCGTTACCGGCTACGATTGCAACATGACCTATTCTTCCGGTGGAAGCAGCTCTACCGATAATTGCACCCGGCATTTTTAATGCTTCAGATAATGGAATAATAGTTTTGTGTTTTTCAGCATCACCTTTGAAGCTTTGAGAATATGCATCTGCTTTATTGGGAGCAACCTTATTATTAGTGCAACCAAACAGGAATTTACCGACTTGATAAATACCCCATGCAGGAAGTTCGGCACAATCCCAGGGACCGTTATATTTTGGATCATCTTTAGGAGCAAATGCACCAAGAATATATTTTTGACCTTCTTTAGTTTTACAGATATTTAATAAATCATTTCCTGTCATGGCTGATTATTATTTAAAGTTTTAGAATAAGGTGAAATCTTATAACTTTTTTCATCAGTATTCCAAATGCGAGTGTATCTGCCGATTAGTGTAAGTATTATTGCTACAAAAGCATACTTCACCTCTTCAGGAATTTCTATACCTGTTTTAGTGAAAATGAAATTTGCAATTATACCTACAATAAAAGCAATTACAGTTGAAACAAATTTAGGATTATTAAATGTGTGAATATTCATTTGAATTATTTAAAGGGTTTAAACTCGTTTTCAAAATCATCTTTCATAAGTAAATCGTGGATTTTTTCTTTTTGAAATTTTTTGTATTGATCTCCTTTTCCGTTCATGGTGACTTTCTCGGTTGCGTAGTCGGATGCCATCAAATAAATTCCAACATATTTGAGTTTTTTATTCATTTTCATTAATAGAAATATAACTCCAAGCATTAATAATTTATTGACAGCCGGATTGTTTACAAATCCCCATAATTCGTTTAGTAAATCATATAAGATGAAAGCGAACATTAGTTAGTTTTTTATTTAAAGCCGGTTGATAATATACAACCGGCTTTCAGTTTATGAAAAAGTTTTTTTATCCGTGTGCTTGAACTAAAGCCAATACTCCTTTTTGAGAAGCATGTCTGATACCACCACCGGCTCTTGCAGCACAATTGAAGATATCACCGAGGTAACCTGCAAGACCTATGTTCATAAAAGTTTCAACTCTACCTTTTGCTCTTGAAACAGATTCTGCATACCAGAAAAGAACTGCAAGGTTATCTGAAGTAGCAGTTGCATCAGATGGAGATTTTTTAACCGGAGGTGTTCCATTGTTGTAAACAGGAGTTGTGGATCTTACATGTATTTTAAAACCTAATCTATCTTCCATTTTACCTGTTGCTGTAATTCCGACAATACCTGTTTTATCGTAACCTGCAAATTCAGGAATAGAAAGTAATTCCCAAGCTTGAACTGCATTTATTAAACAATGACGTTTTTCCAATGGGACATCAAGTTTATCAAAATAAGTTCTTGCAGCAAGGAAGTCTGCATAAGTTAATTTTTTACGAGTACCGGTTGCTCCGGGAGCTAAAGAGACGGCAGTAGCATCACCTGTAGTTCTGATAATATTTGATGCTCCGGCAGGTGCCCATTTGTATGCTATATTAGTTGCAACACCTGAATGAATAACATTCATATGGTCACTAAGAATAGACATTCTTTTATCGTAATTTACGATTAAGTTTTCATCAAATCTAAAATGAGTTGGTTCGGTTGCATAAAGATCAAGTTTATAACCGACAGATACATCTTCTCTTTTTTTAGGTGTAAGAGGAAATGATGTTGGATTAATAATTAATCCCGGTATGTCTCCGGCAGTAGCTTCGTTCATAAAGTCTCCATCGACATATTCGGTTCTATCAACAGAGTTCACAAGAAACGAATCATTCGGAAACATATTGTCAAAGACGTCTCTTGCGAAAAGTATTTTTAAAAGTGTTGGATTCATTTTGTTTTAAAATGTTTTTATAAAAATTTTTTATGCAATTGTAATTGCGGCACTTCTTGTCACTTCAATAAATTTTGTTCCGTCGAATTGGAATCTAACAACGATTGTTTTATCTACAGTACCGGTTACAGTTCCTGAAGCATTAAAACCTGTACCGAAAGTAACAACTCTTTGAGTACCGTCGTTTGCAAGATAAATCGTTAATTCATCCCCAATCTCACATTTAGTTACATCAATGTTGATTGTCATTGCAGCTCCGACGGCTTGCTTTACAATTGTTCTTGCATGTAACGCTACAAGATTAATTGTAGCAGCT
The DNA here is from genome assembly GCA_003519545.1 of Bacteroidota bacterium. Taxonomy (GTDB): domain Bacteria; phylum Bacteroidota; class Ignavibacteria; order Tepidaquicellales; family Tepidaquicellaceae; genus UBA9002. The sequence continues at coordinate 1,221 of DOWN01000071.1, read as the reverse complement.
GAAGCAGAAACAATTGTTTGTATTGCCGGAAATTTTACAACTCTTGATACTATGAGATTTTTTGAATCATCATCAAGAGATTTGAAATTATAAGAAAGACCGGTTTTATCATTTACAAACATTATTTACCTCCTTCGTTGTTAAAGTTATTTTTAAAAACAGGATTAGAAGCCGCTGAAGAAAGGAATTCATCTTCTAATTTTTTGTAAGCATCAGGATCAGAAGCTTTTAGTTTTTGTAAACCTGCCGGATCATTTTTTGTCCATTCAAAAAAATCCCAACCTGAATGATCTTCCGGAGGTGTATAACCGGCATTTAAATTTTTTGAAGGGTCAACGTTACCGACTTTGTTTTGCTCCAAGTGTTGACCTGAAGCCATTGATGCAAGAATATTTTTTGTAGAATCAAAATTTGCTTGAGCAAGTTTTAAATATTCTTCTTTTTGTGCCGGTATAATTTTGCCTTCAGTAACAGCTGAAGCAAGAAGTGTTTCAATTCTTTCAGCTTTGATTTTTTCAAGTTCAGTTTTGATAACAGTATTTTCATTTGCTACCTGACTGAACTTTGAAGAGAGAATATTAACAATATCTACTTCACTTGTGCCGGCAGGGATTGAAACTCCAAGCGAAGCAGCAAGTCTTAAAAGATGTTCGTTCATATTTTTTTGTTTAAAGTTATTTGGTAAATAAAAAGATTGTATTTGTTCATCTGAAAATTTCAATGGTTGCAAACTAAATGCTTTCATTAAATCTTCTGAATTATTATGCACAGGATAGTCACTAATTTCAAGCTGTTTCATTCCTTTTACCATTGGCATATTTGTTAAACCAATTGCACCGAGATACCAACAGTTTTTTCCGTTCACTTTCCAGTTGTATAATTCAACTGAGCGATTTGCATATTTTTTATTTTTAATTAACTCAATGAATTCATCACTCATTGAAGAGAAGTTTTGATACAGAGTATCTCCTTGTGCTTTTAATGTTCCAACCCATGCGAGAGCCGGTGCATCACTATTCGGATGTCCAATGAACCAGGGAGCTTTGTGAAAGCTTGGATCATAACAGTTGGCAATTTCAATGAGAGTATCATTTGAGAAGACAATCTCTTCAAATTTTTTTGTTTCCGGATTCCATGACGGATAAGTTCCAGCTTTGAAAATCTCAATGAATGTTTCGTTGTTAACTATCAAGTTTCAGTGATTGAATTAATTAAGTATGG
>DOWN01000137.1:6029-12990 GCA_003519545.1 Bacteroidota bacterium | reverse complement strand
CACATTTATTTTATGCGTCTTCTTAATCTAATTTATTCTCCCATATCGAAAGATCACCTGCAAATTTTATTAAAGCAATTTTATTTCTAAATAAATTTATAACAGATAACAATATAAAAATTATAAATTCACATTCACATTATGCCGCGAATATAGCAAAGTATGCTTCAGTTTTATCTAAGGTGAAAACTGTTCAGACAAACCACGGTTTGTTATCAACTCCGGGAAAATTAAAAGAGTTTATCGCTGATAAAATTATAATGACAAATGAACATACTAGTAATCGCTATCAAGGTGAAAATACTGTATTAATAAAGCATGGAATGGATTTCATTCCGTTTGATGAAAATAAATTTATTTCTAATACTTCATCAATTAATATTTTAACATCATCAAGATTTGTCAAAGAAAAAAATATTGAGTTTTTTGTTCATCTCGCATCTGAATACAAAAACAATTCTTCAATTTCTTTCTCAATTGCGGGTGAGGGAATTGAAAAATCAAATTTACAAAAATTAAATGATTCACTTGGTGGTAAAGTTAAATTCTTAGGCATCGTAAGTGATTTCAAATCGTTACTCTCTTTATCTCATATTTTTATTTACCCTTCTCTCTCTGAAAATGAAGGATTTCCTGTGACGTTATTGCAAGCAGGAATGTGTTCCAACTTAATTATAACTTCAGATTTTCTTGGGTTAAAAAATAATTTTGAGGATAAAAAAGACGGATACATAATAAATGTTAATGATTTAAAATCCGCTAAAGAATTGCTGGATAAAATAACAAACGATTTAATACGGTATGTGCCTTTGGCTAAAAATTATCACCGTAGAGTTTCCCGTGATTATTCTTTTGATGAAATGATTGAAAAACATTATAAACTTTATTCATCGCTTATATGAAAATATCTGTATTGATGCCTGTACATAATTCTGAGAAATATTTAGCGTTTGCAATTAAGTCTGTTTTAAATCAGTCTTATGAAAATTTTGAATTTGTAATTGTTGATGACGGGAGCACGGATAATACTTCAAAGATAATTTCATCTTTTTCAGATGAAAGAATTAAATATTATAAAAAAAATCATTCAGGTCTTGCATCTTCTCTTAATTATGGACTTTCCAAATGTACCGGTGATTATATAGCCCGCATTGATTCAGATGATATTAACCTCCCCGATTGGCTTTTAAAATCTGTGAAATATTTATCCGCAAATCCGGGAACCGATATTCTTTCCTCCGCTGTAATATATTTCAGAAATGATAAAGTTATGTTTTTTTGGAATCCTCCTGTCTCTGATTCAGAAATCAAAAAAAATATGTATCTTCATAACCCTGTAAATCATACAACCGCTTTATTTAATCGTGAAAAAATTTTAAGATATGGCGGATACGATGAGACATATAAAGTGAATGAAGATTACGAACTTTGGTTCAGGTTAAAAGATAAATGTTCATTTTATAATCTTCCTGATTATCTTGGATTCAAAAGATTTCACGAATCATCATTAAGCTACAACCCTGATTCTCATCAAACTTTAGAAATGCTACTTTCGGATAACTTTGTAAAAACCAACCCTACCCTAAAAGGTAAAATTTATTTTTTTTATGGCAGTAAATCCCAAGCAAGAAAAAATTTACTAAATAAACCGGACTTGAAAAATATTTTCCTCTGGTTTAACACATTACTACCTGACCCGCTTTTCAAAAAACTAAAAAGCTCACGTTTAAAATTAATCCTCAAATCAAAACTTAAAGGTTCATCTAAGCATAATTTAGAATTAAAAAATTTACTCAATTCATAATTTTTTAAAAACCAGTAACTTCAATGCACCTTCGAAAAAATCCTGATTTCTGAAATGACCGTATTTCCTTTCCCATTCGCCATTCTCTAATTCAACTTTTAGTCTTTCTACTAACTCTTCCTCTTTCCCATTCTCAAGATATCCCCATGCTGATTGTGCTTTTCTAACTTTCCGTTCTAAGAATTTTTCAGGTCTTCCATAAAACGCTTCCTGAAATCCATCTTCACAATCTTTAGGAATTGGAATTGATTTTATCTCACACTTTAATTTCAAAATATCTTTCACTTTTTCTATTTTAGGATATCTCATTCTTTCCACATTCACCAGTTCCTCAAAATATTTTGCATTCCAAAATATTTCGAGTTCATCAGGATTATAAGTCATAATAATTATTTTATTCCTCGTAACTCTTTTCATCTCATTCAAACCTTTTTCTAAATCTATCCAGTGATGAATTGTTAAAAACGCTGTCGAACAATCAAATGAATTATCATCAAAAGGTAAATTCTCCGCACTCGAATTTATTGCAGGATTTTTTCCGTTCTTCAGTCTCTGCTCTCTCATTGCTTTTGATGGCTCTACTGCAATTACGTAATTATCATCCGGTTCGTATGAGCCGGAACCCGCTCCTACATTGATAATAATATCTCCCGGTTTAAATTCCGCATTTATATACCCTGCGATTCTCTTGTCAGTTTTTCTAATTCCTGAATAATCAACTTCTTCTGATTCATAATTAAAAACTTTTTCTTTTATCCCTTTTATTTTCAATATGGTAACTTATTGTTTTGTAAAATATCCAAACAAATTTTTTCAAAATCTTCTACTTTCTGAAATCCCACATATTCTAAATATCCCACACCATCTGCAAATTCTCCTGTCAAATCAAAAAAATCCGCAGGTATCTCTGCCGTCAATACCCAGTTGGTTTCATTAAATGTCCCGTCATCATTCCAAGGAACACCAATTCCCGTAAGTGGTTTACCGAATAAACTTTTCAGTTTTTCAAAAGAACGTATAATTGATAAATTTACTTTGTTGCTATTTATTAACTCTGTGAACTCAGGGAATTGTTTCTCATACATCTGCATAAGTTTCCCCGTTATATAATGTGCTTTCCATTTGTCTTTGTGATTTTCTATGTAATAACCATAAGGAAATACCATTTCATTTGTCATTTCTCCGGTCATAAATGATGAACCGGTAAAGGCATCACCATTTTTTAAATTAAAATATTGCCATGTCCATCCGTTATATGGTTTGAAATCTTCCACAAAAGGAATCGGTGATTCCTTACCTTCAGCATTTTCAAGACTTATCATCATTAGTTGATGATCCATCCAGGCAATACCGTTTTGAATTTTATATGTTTCTCCCCCTACTGAAATATCACCTGTAACAAGCAACTGTGGCCAACTGTAATATATTCCCGGTGTCGGTATAGGAGTTAAGCCCGTTCCACCGCTTCCACCAATGTGTAGATTTGGTATCCCCTGTAGAAAAAATGAATTCTCTCTGTTAAAATTTTTATTGCAGTCAAATGTTAAATTCATTTTCATATTTTCCCCGTCATTAACTGTTATATTCAAAGGTAATACATTTTCACTTCCCGAAAAAACATCATCACCGCATTTATATAAAAACTTTTCTCCATCTTTGCTAAACTTTACATCCCCGTCTTTATCTTCGCCTGATAACAACCATTTTGAATTTCTGTTTCTTCTGAAATATTTTTTCTCACCAACTCCAAAATCGAGCGTTACAGTTGCCAGATTATTCACAATATTTGCATCTATATCGCTCCATCCCGCTTCTTTTTGAATTTCAATCCCGACACATCTGTTTCTTTTCATTACTATTAATGCTGAAATCCTTCCTTGCTTACCATCTTTGTTTTTCACATCACCATGAAGCCCAATCCAATACCACTCAGGACCCATATCCAAATGTAAATGATGATCAAAAGGAAAATTGATTTTGTAATCCTTCCCTATTGTATTCATATCAGTGCATCCCGCTCTTCCAAGCATCGTTTGAATTATATACATTTTATCTTTCACTATCTCACTTCCTTCAAGACTTTCACTTGCCTTCTTCAAAATATCAAAATGCGGTATATCAACTTTTTTCCCTGTCTTTGAGTCAGTTAACTTATTCACTTCCCCCCTAACCTGATCCAGATACTTCCCGATATAAAAATTTAAATTTCCCATTTTCTTTTTTTTAAATTTAGAATTAATTTTTCAGTCACCCAAGACTGCAATTCTGTTTCCTTCTGAATCTTCAAACTCCGCAACGAAGCCACCTGTAGGAACTGATGTCTTTGGAAATAAAATTTCACTACCGAGTTCGGTTACACGTTTCAATATATCATATATTTTATCACACTTCAAATATAAAACAGCCCCATCCTTAGTCGGTTTATATATTTCTCCCTTTGCCAATGCTCCCGTTGCTCCGGGCATTCCATCTCCATATGGAAAAAATGCCATCTCGTTTCCGTGAATATCGCCCCGTTCAAATTCATATCCAAATACTTTACTGTAAAATTCCACAGCCCTGTCTAAATCATTAACAGGTATTTCAAAATATACTAATGGATTTAAGTTTTTCATTTTTAATTTTTTATTTTTTAAATAAAACAATAGCATAATCTGATCCGGATTTACCAACAATTTCAGATTTCATTTTGCATTCACTTGCTATTTCAATTAATTTTTTTGGCTCAAGATGTAACCAATAAAACCATTTACTCTTTTCACCGTTAGCTTCAATTCGAATTTTTATCTCTCCAATATATTTTCCATTCTGTTTTTTGTATTTATGATACAATAAATGATCAGGATTTGTTGTTTCCTTTACATCAAGTGTATTTATTAAAATTCGTCCTCCACCCTTTAATGATCTTTTCAAATTTAATAACATTGGCTTTACGTTTTTCAATTTTCCTGCTATTCCTATGTTGTGACCATAAAGTAAAATAGTATCATATTTATTTATTCCCAAATCATCTTTCAATATATCCTTTCTCAAAACCGAATTACAGTCACGTGCTTTACATACTTTTACAGCATTTTTAGAAATATCTGCACCGGTTATTTTAAAACCTTTATTTTGAAAATACAAAATACATCTTCCCGCTCCGCACCCGGCATCCAAAATTTTTCCATAAGCAAATTTGTTTAAAATTTTTTCATTATCTGTAAAAGTCTTTTTGAAATATTCAGAATTTTTAAAAACTTCTTTATACCCGTCCTCTCTTATTATAGTATGTACACTTTTTTTATCTCCTTCCCAGTATTGCAATAATGCTTTTCCAAAAATATCTTCTATCACTCTATTTTTCATCACCCTTTTTGTATTTACTAATTTTCATTGATTAAGTTTTATTATTAAATTAATATGAATTTATATTTGAAAAAACTCAAAACTTTGAAAATTCTCTTCATAGTTCCAAATTTTACTAAAACTGACGGAAGATCCTACTATACATATTTATTAATTAAATTTTTATCTCAAAATAATATCAACTGTTATTTATTAACCTCCAATGACAGCGATACGTCACGTTTCATTCCGCTTGGAATTAAAATATTTCATTCTGATATTACGTCAAAAAATCCGCTTTCTATTTTCAGAAATATAAACCTGATTAACAGCATTCAAAAAGAAAATTCCCTTGACATAATTCATAACTCTCACAGATTTACTGAACTTCTCACATCACTCGCAAAATCAAAAAACAATTCGTTTAAATCTGTAATGACCGTTTTATCTATTGTGAATAAAAAATATTTTATTGAATATAACTCTGACCGATTAATTACTGTATCAAACGGATTAAAAAATGTATTAATAAATGATTATAAAAAATCTTCGGATTTAGTTTCAGTTATTCACCCTTTTATTGACTCACAATCAATAAATTTATCACCTCAGCAAAACCCAAATGATAAATTTGTAATCTATGCTGACGGACGATTTCATCAGGAGAAAAATTTTACAACACTTCTAAAAGCAATTGAACTTGTTAAAAATAAAAATCTGATTTTAAATCTCTGTGGTGAAGGGGATGAGGAACAACTCCTCAGAAATTATTGCACTGAAAAAAATCTTCCCGTGAATTTTCTCCCTCCGGTTTACGACAGATCGGAATATTTCAATACCGCTGACCTATGTGTTTTACCTTCTATCCGCGATCCGTTTCCTTTGTTTATGCTTCTCGCAGGTGCTTATAAAAAAACTTTCATAGGTGCTGATACTGATGGAATTCCGGAACTCATCGTTGATTACAAAAATGGACTTCTATTTCCCAAAACCGATTTTAAATCTCTCGCTGAGAAAATTCAATATGTTATGGATAATCTGGCGAACGCAAATCTTATGGCTGAAAATCTTAACAATGATGTTATGAAAAATTTTACAGAAAAATCTGTAATACCTAAATTTATAAATTTATTTGAGTCTCTTTTGAAATGAATATTCTCGGGATAAATATTTCAAATGTTTCTTATGATGATATGATAAGATTTATTTCTGAAAATATATCATCTTCCCAAAAATTTCTGATAACATACATAAATGTAAATGCTTTAAATCTTGCTTACAAAAATCCTGAACTTCAGTCTCTTTATGCAAAATTTGATATTCGACATCCTGACGGTATCGGTGTATATTTGGCTTCAAAAATTTTATATACCTCAACTCCTTTAAAGCAAAGAATGACAGGTTCTGATTTTTATATCCAATTGAAAAATTTGATAAATGAAAAAAATCTGAAATTATTCCTTTTTGGAGATACAAATGAGACCTTAAATAAAGTATTGAGAGAATCCTCTGAAATTAATAACTTACGGGTGAATTCAGGGTTTAATTTCGATAATAATACTTTAATTAATAGTATAAACGATTTTTCTCCTGATATTTTAATTGTCGGTCTTGGTGCTCCTTTTCAGGAAAAATGGGCAGTTGAAAATTATGAAAAACTGAATTTTAAATTTTTAATATGTGTTGGAGATGGTATAAAAGTTTTTTCAGGTACTAAAATTCGCGGACCCCTTTTTATTAGAAAAATTGGTCTTGAATGGTTCGTAAGATTTTTATCTAAACCTTTCAGATATTTTAAAAGATATATTGTCGGTAATCCTTTATTCTTAT
>DOWN01000137.1:0-5853 GCA_003519545.1 Bacteroidota bacterium | reverse complement strand
TCCTTTATTCTTATTCAGAATTTTAAAACAAAAAATTAATGGTGTTTAAAAAAATAATTCTTTTTTTCTTACTTCTTGCTCCGGGTTTTTTGTATTCTCAAAATTTCAACTGGATCACTCCGGGCAAAACATATATCAAACTCTACATTACTGAAGATGGTATGTATAGGATTGACAGAAATGATTTTTTAAACACCGGAGTTAACCCTTCCACTATTGACCCGCGAACCGTCAAACTTTTTTTTAAAGGAAATCAAGTGCCTCTTTTTTTTCAAGGTGAAGATGACGGTGTTTTTAATGATAATGATTTTTTTGATTTTTATGGAATCAGAAATTCAGGCGGATTAACTCCATATAGAAACGGTTTTACAAATACAATCGCATATACAGTAGATGAATATTATAATTTATATTCAGATACTTCTGCATATTTTATTGACTGGGGCGGTGCAAACGGAAACCGATATTCTGTATTTACCAATTCATCATCTTTAAGTTTCCCACAAAATTTCACATCAAAATCTATTCACCGGGAAGTGGATTTTAAATATTATTTAGGTGAAACTACTAATCCAAATTCTGATTACAGATATTTCAATACTGAACTCGCTGTCGGCGAAGGATGGTTTTGGAAAGAAATGAAATCTCAATCGGATTCTGTAATCGTTGATAATTTCTTAGTTGAAAATCTTAATCCAAACGGAAATGCTTCGATAAGAGTTAATGCATATCCTAATTCTATTTTACCAAATTTTCCAAACGAACATAAAATTCAGTTAAGAATAAATTCCATTATCGTAGATACCGTTGAAGCAAATGATTACACACGGATTGATACAACTATTTCTTTTCCTGCGAATATTCTAGTGAACGGGAATAACAATATATATATCAGATACCTCAGCCCAAGCAATGCAACCGAAGTATATCTGAATTATAATTATTATCGCATAACTTATAATACAGCATTTTCATTTATCAACAATAAATTTTCTTTTAACCTCACGGGCTCAGATTCAACTTTAAGGCAATTTAAAATTTCATCTGCATCTGTATCAAATCCTGTTTATATATATGATGTAAATAATTTCAGAAAAATTCAGAACAATTCATTCTCTTCCGATACTCTCATTTTTTCAGGTAATTCAAATTCAAAATTTGAAATATATAATACAAACAATCTTAAAAAACCTGCAAAAATTAGACAAAGAATTGTTCCAAATCTGGTAAGTAATTCAACCGGAGCGGATTATGTAATTGTTTATAATAAATTTTTTGAGTCCTCTGTAAATCAACTCACATCTCATCGTGAATCGTTTAATAATTTCAGAGTTTTTAAAGCGGAGATTGAAGACATATATGATGTATTTAATTTCGGAATAGAAAATCCTCTCGCAGTCAGATTATTTTTAAAAAATGCTTTTGATACTTGGACAGCACCTAAGTTATCTTATGTAAATCTTTTTGGACGTGCTTCACTCGACCCCAAAAAAAATGATCCTGCAAATATTTATTTCCAAAATTTTGTTCCTACTTATGGAAATCCTCCTTCAGACGGATACTTTGCAAATTTTAATATCGGTTCTTTTACATACTTTCATCAGGTATCAATCGGAAGACTTCCTGCATATACACCTGTAGAAGCACAGGATATGGTTAATAAAATTATTCAATACGAAACACAACCTCCCGCTTCTTGGTGGAAATCTTTTCTTTTCATTTCAGGTGGTAAAAACCGAAATGAACAACTTTCATTTCAAAATCAATCAAACGCTTTTATAAATTCTTATGTAACTGCAAATCCAATCAAAGGAAACCCTGACCGTGTTTACAGAAATGATTCTTCCGGTTTTGTAACTTTCAACTATAAAGATTCAATAAAAAAATCTTTTGATAAAGGTGCGTTGATTTTAAATTTTATTGGACATGCCGCTTCACAGGATTGGGAAATTGGTCTTGAAGATCCTGCAACAATTAATAACGGAAATAAACTTCCACTTGTTTTCAGTATGACCTGTTTTACAGGAAGAATGGAACCTAATGTAAGAAGTTTTGGAGAAAAATTTATTTATCTTCCGAATAAACTTGCTATCGGTTTTGTTGGTTCTACAGGTTGGTCTTTTGCAGGGCAGGGAAATCAACTTAATGATTATATGTTGAGAAGTTTTGCACGCGACTCAATAAGACATCTCGGGAAAATTTTATCTAATGCCTCACGTATAATGAGTGGTGACTCAAATAATTTTGCTTCAAGAAATACAATCAATAGTTACACTTTATATGGCGATCCTGCCGTCAAACTTTTAATGCCATCTTATCCTGAATTTGATATTACTCCTGCTGATTATTCATTATCAAATAACTATCCGACATTAAATGAGGAAATCATACTTTCAGTATCTCCCAAAAATTTTGGCACTAATGCAGACTCTCTTAAAATTAGATTCAATCTTCAAAAAAACGGATTTAATTATAAAGTAAAAGATACAGTCGTAAGAAATTTAGGATATTCGGGAAGTTATACAAATAGATTTATTCTCGACTCACTCGGAAATTATAATATGAGAGTCATTCTCGATCCTGATGACTGGTATCCTCGTGAATCTTTTGTTAACAATATAATTGATATTAATATACCGGTTAAAAATATTTCTTTTGTCCCTCTTAAACCTGCTAATAATCAGGCAATAAATAACACGACACTTACATTCACAGGTTTGAATCCCAATGTAAACTCGGTTACAAATAATATTAAAGTAATTTTTCAAATTGATACAAATATAAATTTCTCATCACCCGCAAGACAAACATTTTTCAGAAACAATGCTTCCGGAAGTGAAACAAAATTTCAGGTAAATTTACATTCCGCAGTAAATAACAAAATTTATTTCTGGAGAATGAATGCTGTTATAAATAATGACAGTTCCGGTTGGTCTGAAACAAGAAAAATAATTTATACTCAGGATTTTAATATCAATCCTCTTGATACTAATGTTTTAATTTATAAAAAAGAACTTTCACAGTTTGAACCTTCTGAAATAAATAATCTTGAATATATAGACGGTGGATTTAAACTTGGAAATTACAATGGAAAATTTTTCGTTCGCTCTAAAGGTAATGAAGGTGAAAATGCTTCATACTTTATTGTCAACGATCAGCAGATTTTTATAGATGGTGGAGAGATTGGCGGGGCAAGACTTCTTAAAGTCCGTAAACTTGACGGAAGAATTCTTGAATATAAAAAAGTTATTATGAATACGGATAACAGTTCAGATTCTGTTCTCGCATTTCTTAATACTTTCGATTCAACATCATATCTTCTTGCTCTATCCTGTGCAATTGTTTGGGATCCTTCTACTTTCCAGCCCCTCGGTCGTCCGTTTAATGCCGCAACGAAACAAAAATTCAGACAGTTCGGAAGTATTTATGCCGACTCTCTTGAGCATCTCGGATGGTTTGATACATGGGCTTTTATCGGTTCTTTAAATGCAGATACCTCTCAAACATCTGAAGCATATAATTACTGGAATTTTGGTGAATGGCTTGAGTCAACTGCTGAGTATAATCCGGTATTTATTCCTGTTCGTGGAAGTATTACAACAAATTTAATTCCTGCTGCATCGTGGAATTATTTAGCATGGTCGCAAATATTAATTCCGGGTTCTCCGGTAACTTTTGATTTATATGGTGTAGGTCAGAATAATTTGCCATCTTTAATTCAACAGGGAATTACAACTAATAATTTTTATAATCTTAACGGAGTTAATCCGATTAATTTTCCGGGAATACGTTTAATTTCAAATGTATCTATTGATACTCTTTCCGGTTTGCAGTCATCAACGCTAACGGGTATTAATGTTTCATACGTTCCTCCTGCGGAATTAATTCCGGATAATAATTCTTTTGTTCTTTCAGATTCATCGGTTCAGCAAGGTGATACAGTTTCCGTAAGTGTAAAATACAGTAACGTTGGCTTTTCAAATGCTTACGGAATTATTAACAGATGGTATGCTCAGTATAGGGGCGGTGTTTATAATCTCAGAATTGATACTTTAAATTCAATCATCAAACCGGATTCAATCTATTCATCTGATATTACAATTAATACTTCTCCCTTTGGTGATTCAATTTTAGTTTTCTTTGAAACAAAACTCAAACCTTCTCAGAACGAACTATTTACTTATAATAATATAGCGTTCACTACTTTATATATAACAGGTGATTCTTTAAAACCAAAACTGGATGTAACTTATAACGGACAGATGGTTCAAAACGGTGATTTTATAACTTCAAATCCTGAAATCGTTGCTGATTTTTTTGATGACTCAAGACTTGTGATAACGGATGTAGATACAAGTGTTCTGAGAGTAAAACTTAACGGGGTGTTCGTTCCTTATTTTATCAATTCTGTTCCAAATCCGGAATTACAATTTATAATTCCTGATGATTTCAGATTACTTGCTAAAGTAATTTATAAACCGGTATTACCAAATGGAAATTACAGATTTGAATACATCGCCAGAGATAAGTCTGATAACATTGCAGATACAGTGAGGCATAATCTTGTCGTGAATGATGATTTAAAAATTCTGGAACTAACAAATTATCCGAATCCAATGGTTGATAGAACATCATTTATGTTCAATCTGCAGGGAGGAATAAATCCCCGTAAATGCACGATTAAAATTTATACTGTTGCCGGTCGTTTAGTTAAAGATGTAATCGCCGATGCAAAAATTGGATATAATCAGGTAGATTGGGATGGTCGTGATAACGATGGTGATAATATGGCAAACGGAGTTTATCTGTATAAAATGATTTTAGAAGGTGACTCAAAAACAGAAACCTCAATCCAAAAACTTGTAATTCTGAAATAAACTTCTTTAAGCCTTACATTGGGGTATCTTGTCCCGACTTGTCGGGAGGCTTTTGGGAGAGGATTATGAGAGTATAAATCCTCATCACCTTTTTCGTGCAATTAGCAAAATTCATGTAAATTCATTTAAATTCGTGTTGAAGTCTTTATTCATTTTGCACAGTTGTGCAAGTTCTTCAATTTAAACCAGCTTTATGTATATTAATTTTTTGATTTTTTGCATAATTTTGATAATACATCTCTATATATTCTAATCTGAAATGAAAACAGAAACTCACAAAAATTTATTATCCGAAATTAATTTAAAAGATAATTGGGAATTTCCAGAAAGAAAAAACAATTATACTTTTAATGAGGATGATGTAATTGATGCATATTTGAAAGGTAAAGAGGATGGAATCAATAGTAATTTTAAAGCGTTAATAAAAGTTTTAAACGAAAACGTACAAACTACTATAATGCATAGAAATGAATTGAATAATTATTTATTAAAAAAATCAATTCAACCTGTATATGCATTTTTAAAAATCATATCTGTTAATATGTTCGAATTATTAACTGTAATTCCTTCGGATAAGCTTATAGATGAAAAATTTTTTGAAGTTTATGATTTCGTAACAGATTATGAATCTAAAATTAATAATGAATATTATAAATTAACTTTTTCATTTACAAAAACCGGAGAAAGTTTTGATTTCAATGCTTTAGAATCAGACGGATTTTATTTAAAATACGAATACAATAAATCAGATAAATGAGTCTTGACCACGCCGAACACAATGAAAAAGCTTGCCAACTTCTTTTTAAAACAAACGAATTTAATGATTGGGTTGTAACTACTGCCTTTTATTCAAGTTTACATTCCGTAAGTTTTAAATTGTTTCCATTGACGAACGATGAAAACAAATATGAGAGTTTAAGTACGTATTATAAAGCATTACACCTTCCTAGCTCGGCACTACATAATGTTACTTATA
>DOWN01000296.1 GCA_003519545.1 Bacteroidota bacterium | reverse complement strand
GATTCATAGATCCACAAATAAAAAGCACTTTTTTCTTTGTTTCCGACATTATATTTAAAATATTCATATTATATTAATAAAAAAATTAAGAAAAAAATGTTATTTAAATATTAAGTTTTGTTAAAAAAACATATTTAAAGTCATTATTAGTTTCCTGATTAATAATTTAAAAACATTTAAATCTCTAAAAATTATTATTATAATTGCCGTATCACAATTATTTTTGGATAAAATTCTGAAGACGCTTATTCTAACCTAAATTCTTCCGGATAACAAAGTAAAGTATTAATATTACAAGTAAGATAATCCCTACAAGAAAATATTTCTGATATTGTGAAAACTTTTTTTCTTTTTCGGTTTCCAATTCAATGTCTTCATAATCTTCCTCATCAAACTCATCTAAATTGTTTTCTTCTATTCCGGCAAGTAAAATTTTTGCAAGTTCTGAATTTTTTGCTTCAACATATAATTCCATTTCGCCAAATCCGGGATTCAAATCAGAAACATATGCCCCCTTTTCAATGAAATTGATTTCCTTTGACTCTAAAATAGACTTTGCAAATTCAAATAAAGTGTAATTATTACAATTGAAAACTTTTATTAACTCATTTTCATTAATCATAATTGAGCTTATTTAAGTTCTAAATACGAATTTCTGTTTATTTTAAAAAGTGAAAAATTTCGATTAATTAGTCATTTATGCTTCACCTTTCATTACAGAATTTCACCTATTTTGTCGTTTGCTCAGTTTATACAAAAAATACTCTTATGTCTTTGTTTACTGCTTATTGCATTGAATTTATGACTTAAAATAACAATTTTATAAGTTATGCGAAAAATAACAATTTTCTTAAATTTTGCAGTGCTTTTTATTCTCATTTCCGGGAATTTTGCCTGCACCGGTGCTTTAGATGCTTTAAATAATCTGCAAAGATTAAAATTTAAATTAGGCTCTGTTCAGAATTTTAGAATTGCTAACGTAAATATTTCAGGCATTGAAAATCCTTCAAGTTTGAATATTATTGATGCAGCTAATCTGATTGCCGCATTCACTTCCGGAAGACTTCCTGCCGACTTTACTTTGAATTTAATTGCTAAAAATCCTAATACTGCTTCCGGAAATACTAATTCTACTGCTACTATGACCACAATGAGTTGGAGGTTATTAATTGATAACACTGAAACAGTTAATGGTAATATAAGTCAGCCAATTACTATTCCCGGTGCCGGTCAAGAAACCACTATTCCAATGGATATATCCGTTGATTTAGTCCAATTTTTCAGAACTGTAGGATATGATGCTATTTTAAATTTGGCATTCGGTATTGGTGGAAGAAATGGAAGTGCAAGAAATTTACAACTTAGAATTAAACCTGAAATTTCTACTTTTCTCGGACCTATGAGTATCGGAGAAATTACTGTTGTGGATACTGAATGGAGATAATATTAATCGGTTGTTTTTCGTATGAATTCTTTAACGATTTGATTTTAATTTAAACATTTGAACAAAATTATTGTTGCTATAGACGGTCCTGCGGGTACCGGAAAAAGTACTACTGCTAAAATTCTGGCTAAAAAACTTGGAGTTCTCTATATAGATAGCGGTGCTATGTATAGATGCATTACTTTTCTCGTTCTTAAAAATAATGTTGATGTCAATGATGTTGAGAAAATAATCTCTCTGGCTAAAGATGCTAAGATTGAGTTATCGGATGAGAAAGTTGTTTTAAATGGTGTTGATGTTTCCAAAGATATCAGAACTTTAGAAGTAACCAACAAAGTTAGTACTATAAGTAAAATAAAGGAAGTTAGAAAAATCCTTGTTGATAAGCAAAGAGAGTATGCTAACGAAAACAGTGTGATAATGGATGGAAGAGATATTGGTACCGTTGTTTTTCCAAATGCTGATTTCAAGTTTTTTCTTATCTGCGATCTGAAGACAAGAGCAATTAGAAGACAACAGGATTTTTTGGATTTAGGTCAGAAAATTTCTTTGGAAAAAATTATAATGGAAATTAAAAAAAGAGATGATATAGATTCCAAGAGAGCAGAAAGCCCTCTGAGAAAAGCAAAAGATGCTATTGAAGTTGATACGACTAATATGATTATCGAAGAACAAGTTGATTTTCTTTTTAAAAAAATAACTAATACAGAAACATAAATTTTATAAACTAAACCTTTCGAACTTTTTCAAAAGTTGGCAACGGGTTCCGGTTGACCTGAAAGGAAAAAACACAGGACAAAAAAAATAAATAATGTCAGAAACACAAAACGCTGTCTTGGAAGAGACAAAACTAAACGATGTAACAGGTGTCGGTGAAAAATCTGTTAAAAAAGATAAAATTGTTACTGAAAAGTATAAATCAGCAGGTGAATACCATGATGATGAATACAATGATCTTTTAAAACTATACGAAAAAACTTTTAACGTTATCAAAGAAAACGAATTAGTTAAAGGTAGAATAGTTGCTATCAATGGAGAAGATGTTTTGATTGATATTGGTTCTAAATCAGACGGAAGAGTCTCTATCAATGAGTTTGTAAATAGAGATGATGTCGTTGTCGGAAATGATATTGATGTATTCTTGGAAAAAATTGAAGACAAAGAAGGTCAACTTGTTCTTTCAAGAAAAAAAGCCGAGTCTATCAAAATGTGGGATTCGATTGTTGATGCTAACGTAACCGGTGCTACAGTTCATGGTAAAATTTTAAGAAGAATTAAAGGTGGATTTGTTGTTGACCTTGCAGGTTTAACCGCATTCTTACCGGGTTCTCAAATTGATACTAAACCTGTTAGAGATTATGATGATTATGTCGGCAAAACTATGCCTTTCAAAGTTATTAAAATTAACAACGCAATTGAAAATATAATTGTATCACATAAAGTATTGATTGAAGAGTCAATGCAAGGACAACGTGATGAGTTATTAAAAACTATTGAAAAAGGTCAGATTCTAAAAGCAGTTGTTAAAGCAATCACTGATTTTGGTGTATTCGTTGATCTTGGCGGTCTTGACGGTTTAATTCATATAACTGACTTAAGTTGGGGAAGAATTAATCATCCGAGCGATGTTGTAAAACTTGATCAGGAAATTGATGTTCATGTATTAGAATTCGATAAAGAAAAACAAAGAGTATATTTAGGTCTTAAACAGTTACAACCACATCCTTGGGAAAATGTAACTGAAAAATATAAAATCGGTGATAAAGTTTCAGGTAAAGTTGTTTCTTTGACAGATTATGGTGCGTTTATTGAAATTGAAAAAGGTGTTGAAGGTCTTATCCACGTTAGTGAAATGAGTTGGACACAACACATTACTAATCCAAGTCAAATGGTTACAATGGGTCAACTTGTTGAGGCTCAGATTCTTAACATTGATACCGAAAACAGAAAACTTTCTCTCGGTATGAAACAATTAACTCCAAATCCATGGCAGAGTCTTTTAGAAAAATATCCGGTCGGAACTAAACAAAAAGGTAAAGTCTGTAATATTACAAATTTTGGTGTATTCGTTGAATTAGAACCGGGTGTAGATGGATTAGTTCACATTTCAGATATGAGTTGGACTAAAAAAATTCTTGACTTAAAAGAATTTGTAAAACTTGGTGATGATCTTGAAGTTGTTATCTTAGGTGTTGATGTTGCTAATCAAAGAATTTCTCTCGGAAGAAAACAATTATTTGAAAATCCATGGGAAGTATTGGAAGGTAAAACAAAAGTTGGAACTGAAGTTGATGCTAAAGTTGTAAAACCAATTGAAAAAGGTTTGATTGTTGAATTACCTGAAGAAGTTGACGCTTTCATCCCTGCTTCTCAATTATCAGTTTCTCCAATAAAAAGTTTAGTTGAAACTTTTAAACCGGGACAAACTCTTAAAGCAGAAGTAATTGAATTTGATAAAAATAATAAAAAAGTTGTTTTATCAGTGCTTGAATATTTCAAAGATAAAGATCAGGTTGAAATTGATAATTATCTGAATAAATTTAAAATTCAGAAAAAATTCACAGTTGAAGATGTAATGGAAAAAACGAAAAATTATAAAGAAGAACAACTTGATTTCAGAATTGAAGATTTAATCGGAGAAGAAATGCCTGAACTTACTCAGCCGCAAATCGCAACTGACTTAACTTCAGGTGAAGCAGAAAAAACAAATAAACCTGCTGAACCAACCGAAACAAATTCATAAAAATTTCTAATTTATAAATTCATAATAAAAAAAGGCAGTCCTCTGCCTTTTTTTATTTTATAAAAGTATTTTCAATTATTTGAGGTTTTCCGGATTTTGTTGGAGGTATATTGTCAACTTCTTTAAACTCTATTCTGAATTCTTCTTGTAAATAATGATGAATTTTTTGTTCAATTTTTTTTAGAGCATCAAGAGAAAATTTTGAAGATTTAATATATTCAATTA
>DOWN01000048.1 GCA_003519545.1 Bacteroidota bacterium | reverse complement strand
GTACTAACTAAGACATACTCATACATTTGAATAAAAAAAATTGTTAATTTAAACCTTTACGATTTTTATGAATGGTGATTTTAGGTGGATTAATATTTATTTTTAAAAATATTAATTTCATAAATTGGATTTAAAAATAAATAACTTCATTTGATAAAAAAAATATTATTATTTTTGATTTTGATTTTTGGGCAAGATATACTTGCTCAGTCAATTAATCTTTCCGAAAATGAAGCATTCAGAAAGACTTTATTTTACAGAGGGTTGACTGAAAATGATTTAATATTTCCAATCACATTCGATGACCCTTCCCCTACCAATAATTTCAAAGGAATTTTAGAGCCGGTTAAAAATATGATGAAGAAACCTTTGGAATCAACTCAGTTTATTAATAACTTTTCGAATCTGAATTTTAAAAATAAATCTGACTTTGAAAAATTCATTGAAATTATTTATTCACGAAATCCAAATAATATAATTCCAAAAATTAATGAGAATAATTTATTTTCAACATTAATTGAAATAAAAAACAAAAACGATTTATTCAGAAAAACCCTTATTGAATTAATTGGTGATAAATACGAATTTGTAAAAAATAATCTCTCTGATTTATTTTCTGAAGATGAAGATGGCGATAAAGTTCTTGATATTTTTGAGTTTAACCGAGTCAGAGATGAATCTCAGAAAAAAAATATTGAAGTTTACGAAATTTTAAATTCACTTGAGATTAATGCTATATTCAATCAGGATGTGATTGATTATCTGATTTTACTTGAAATAACTAAACTTGATTTATTAAAATTAAAATCTGTTTACAATTCATTGGACTCCGATTTAAAGAAAAAATTTATTTTAGGTTCAGAAAAAAATGATATACATAATATTACAGGTAATGAAATAATTGCAATTATTGATTTCGGCGGGAATGATATTTACAATATAAATGGTAATGTCAGATATATAATTGATATGACAGGGAACGATACATATCAGTCTGAGAATGATTTTAAAATCGGATCAGGGTTTTTTGAAAGTTCATTCATCTATGACTATTCAGGTGATGATAAATATACAGGAAAAAATTTTTCTGTTGGTGGAGCGGTTGGATGTGTTTCAGGTATTATTGATGAAGGGGGTAATGATTTTTATTCAGCACAGACATTCTGCTTGGGAGCAGGATTTTTTGGAATTGGTTTTATTCAGGACTATTCCGGAAATGATATTTATAATTCAATAAACTATTCGCAGGGTTTTGGAATGACGCGAGGAGCAGGTTTATTATTTGATGACAAAGGAAATGATTCTTATTTGATTGATTCAAGATCACTTGATGTAACAAGATATAGCGATCATTTTATTTCAATGAATCAGGGATTCGCTTTTGGTTTGAGACCTTACTTCGCAGGTGGAATAGGAATTTTACAGGATAATGATGGAAATGATATTTACAACTCGGATATTTTCGGACAAGGTGGTGCATATTGGTTCGGTGCAGGATTTTTAATTGATAAAAACGGTAATGATAAATATAACGGTTATCAATATTCACAGGGATCGGGTGTTCATTTTGCAATAGGTGTATTACTGGATTTAAAAGGAACTGATTTTTACAGCACAAGCGGTGTTTCTCAAGGATGTGGACATGATGTTGGTTTCGGATTACTATATGATTTATCGGGGAGTGATAACTATTCAGCAATATCACTTTCACAGGGAGCGGGAAATGCAAATGGCATTGGAATAATTTTTGACGAAGAAGGAAGTGACGGATATTTAAGTAAAGACTCGCGAAATACGAGAGGGTTCGGAGATTTCAGAAGAGATTACGGAAGTTTAGGAATTTTTACAGATGTTTCAGGTAAAGATTTTTATTCAGAATCTGATTATGACAGTTCAATAGTTCTAAAATCACGATATGGTATGTTCACTGATTTATATGAATTTGAAAAATTGACTTCATCTAATAATATTGGAAATAACACATTGGCTTATCCTGATTCTTCTAAAAGTTATTCGCAGGATGAACTTTTCATTATGGCTAAAACTATTGATATTCCTTATGTAAATTTTCAGAAATATGGATTTAACAAACTTGTTGAAGATAGTGTGAACACAGCGAGATACATAACTAAATATCTCGGTTCCGATGATCACAGAAATGCACTTGTACTTACAAATCTTGCACAAAAAATAGGATACTCAATGAGTTTAACTTTCATTGAAATATTAAAAAAATATTTAAACAATGAAGTGAACTTAAGTAAATTCGAAGTTACTTTTATGTGCAGTTTGCTTGGGATAATTAAGAGAGGAGATTCAAAAGATGTTTTGCTTGAACTTACTTATTCGGGTGAAAACAGAATAGTTTCTGAATCAATAAATGCACTTGGCAAAATTGATTATCAGAATGATGAGAATTTTAAAAACAAAGTTCTGAAAAGATTTTCAGAAATTTATAATTCCGGAATTGAGAATAAAAATTTATTAAAAAATTTATCTTTTGCATTTGGAAATTACTTTGACAATAAAAATCTTACATTGTTAACCGGGCTAATGAGAAATGACTATTACGGAATAAGATTTAATGCAATGGAAGTAATCAAAAAATATGTTAACGATAATTTTGAAATTCTAAACTCATTTTTGTTAAGCGACAATGAGAATGATTACTTTAAATCATCAGTGATATTCAGTTTTGAAAACTTAGATGAAAATAAATTCAAAGAATTTTTACAAAATTATTCGGATGAAAAATTTTATGCTCAAGTTTCAAGTATAATTCAGAGTAAAATTAAAA
>DOWN01000040.1 GCA_003519545.1 Bacteroidota bacterium | reverse complement strand
CGATAAAACATATTTTTTGCATTTAAAGGAATTTTTATTTTATGGGTTTTTATTAGTTATGATTCACATTTTAGTAGGGATTGCAGGATATTATTATTTTGCAGACTTAAGTCTTATTGATTCTTTTTTAAATGCGAGTATGATAATAGGAGGAATGGGTCAGATAAGTGAACTGAAAACTGACGGGGCAAAATTATTTGCCGCTATTTATGCATTATTCAGCGGATTAATTTTTTTCACTATTATGACAGTATTGATAACACCAATTCTCAGAGATTCATTGAGTAAATTAGATGCTAAAAAATAAAAATTAATTTTAAATTATTCCTCGGGCATTTTAAAAATAGTTTCATCTATCTCTACATTAGGAGTATATGAACTAAGTTTAATTTTTTGTTGCCCCATAGGATTATCAGAAGATGATAATAACATATCAAATGCTATCATAACATTTTCAACAGGTTTATAATTTGAAAATGATGAAGTTGAAGTGATAGTTTTTTCACCTGATTTAGTGATACTTACTTGTTTAACAATCATAAGGTTTTCAGTATCAATATAATAATTAATAAAGTCTCCGTCTGCATCGGTAAGTTTTACATTAAAAGTTTCTGCACCTTCGATATTTTCTTTACCTGTTAGTTCAGCTTTAAAACCTTTTTTTGAATAATTATATAAAAGCCCGTCAATGTCAGAAGTTCTAATCAGGTTTTTTGCTTCCGCACCTTTTAAAGTTTCAATAACGGGAGTACCCTGGAATGGGTTTAATACCCATGCAGTTTTTCCGTCGTATCCCTGTTTCATTACCATACCTTGAACATTAATTTCAAGTAAAACATTGTTTGGTTTTTTCATAGAGAAAATTAATGGGATATCAAACCCGGCAACAGAAGAGACAGCTTCAATTTTTGCTGTTTGAATTTTATCAAGATTTTCACTTCCCCCAATTGCTTTGATGTGCATATCAATTATTTCATCAACAGTCTGAGAAAAAGAAAAATTAGCAGAAACAAAAAGGAATAACAAAATTAAGATTGATTTCATCATTAAATATGTATAATTTATTTTACCTAATATATAAATTTTATACTTTATTTTATAGTAAAAATACTCAAATTTGTTTTTAAAATTTTTGTTTTTTGTTAAATAAAATAGTTTTTGTTGGAATGCGCCTTCATAAACTTCAAATATTTAATTTTCAGATTTTTTGGAATAGATTATTTAATTCATTTAAAATTTAGAATTTAAGAAATGTGCGGAATAACCGGGATAATTAATTTAAACAGTGATTTATCTATTAATCCGGATTATATTTCAAAAATGACAAACGCCATCTTCCACCGAGGACCTGACTATGGAGATATATACAAATCTAACAAAATTCATTTCGGACATCGAAGACTTTCAATCATTGATTTAAGTAATAATGCAAACCAACCAATATTTTCAGATGATAAAAAATATGTAATGGTATATAATGGAGAAGTATATAATTATAAAGAATTTATACCTGAATTAATAAAAGATGGAGTAAGATTAAAATCAGAATCAGATACGGAAGTTTTATTATATCTATTAATTAAATATAAAGAAAAAATTTTAGATAAACTTGTAGGTATGTTTGCTTTAGCATTCTTGAACAGGGAAACAAATGAAGTTTTATTGATACGGGATAGGACAGGAGTAAAACCATTATATTATACAATTCAAAATGGATTTTTTTATTTTTCTTCAGAAAAAAAATCTTTTTTTGCAATTAATTTACAAAAAGAAATAGAAGAGAAAAACTTTAATGAATGGGTTTTATTCAGATATATAACCGGTGAAAACACTATTTTTAAAAACATATTCAAGATATTGCCGGGATATTTAATGAAGATTTCCGGAAATGGTGAAATAAAAACTTATCAGTGGTGGAATTTAATAAATAAAGTTAAAGAGAAGAAAAAAATTGAAAAGCCATACGAGTGGTTTAAAGAAACATTTTATAAATCATTAAAATACAGAATGGTTTCGGATGTGCCGGTCGGAATTTTATTGAGCGGTGGATTAGATTCAAGTTGTATATCACAAGGATTACATGATTTAAATTATAATAATATTGATACTTTTAATGTTAGTTTTAAGGATGTAGATTTAAATGAATCACATTTAGCGAAAGGATTATCTGATAAATTAAATTTCAAATTTCATTCTCTGTTTGTCGAAGATGATTTACTGAATAAGAATATAGAGTTATCCTGTTTTGCAAATGATGAGCCGCTTATACATCAAAATGATGTTCAACTAACAGCAATATCCTTTTACGCAAAAAATTATGTAAAAGTATTGTTATCAGGGGAAGGGTCTGATGAAGTATTAGGTGGATATTTCAGATATAATACACTGAAACATTTAAAATTTCTAAAATTTTTCTCCCCAGTATTGAATTTATTTACAAAAAATTCAAACAACATAAGATTTAAAAAGTTAACTGATTATTTAAAGTTGAAAAAAGATTTTGATTTTATCAATTTTAATTCGAACAATATCAGTAAAGATGATTTTGCAAAATTAGGATTAAATGAATTCGATTATAATTCAGAATTCAGAAAAAAGATTTTTAATGAAGCAAAAAGTTTATACCCGGGCAACATTTTAAGACAGATGTTATATTTTGATCAGCATACATATTTATATACTTTAAATGAAAGAAATGATAAATCTACAATGATTGCTTCAATAGAGTGCAGAGAACCATTTTTATATTGCGAGATTTTAGAAGGTAGTGCGGTATTGCCAGATAAATATCTTTTTAAAGGAAAGAAAAATAAACATATCTTATTAAATACCATTGGGAAAAAATTACCAAAAGAAATTAGAAATTTTAAGAAGTTAGGATTTGCCGTAAACTGGTACAGATATATACTAAATGATAAATATTTGTTTGAACGATGGAATAATTTAGAAAAATCAGAAATATTCAAAATTGGTGTTTTAAAAAAATTGGATGTAAAAAAATTAATAAAATTATCAGAAGAAAATAAATTATACAGGATTTATTTGATTCAACTATTTTTTTTGGATTATTGGTATGAAAATTACTTTCTTAATTTTAACAATTTATTAAATAAATATACTCCAAAAGAAGTAAATTACCC
>DOWN01000190.1 GCA_003519545.1 Bacteroidota bacterium | reverse complement strand
ATATATTCAACAGACATTTCTGATGATTATGAAGATATGAAATGTAAAAAAATTCTCGCTAAATTAGATTTAAATGACAAAGATAAATCAATTTCAGATCTTATGATTCTTACAGGAGAAAATTTTCTCGGGACTGAATATGTTGGAGGCACTTTGGATAAAAATGTTAAAACCGAAAATCTCGTAGTTTATGTAACAGGTTTGGATTGTGTAACTTTTGTCGAGAATGCTTTAGTTATGGCATTACTTGTTAAATCAGGTAAAACAGATTTTGATTCATATAAAAAAGAATTAACCAGAATCAGATATAGAAACGGAGTGATTGATGGTTATCCTTCAAGACTTCATTATTTCACAGATTGGATATATGATAATCAGCAAAAAGGAATCGTTAAAGATATTACTGAAGAAATTGGTGGTATCCCTTATGATAAAAAAATTGATTTTATGACAACTCATATAGATTCTTATCCTCAATTGAAAAATAATTCTGAAAATGTGAGACAAATGGAAGTGTTTGAAAACTTAATGAATACAAGACAATTATATTACATTCCCAAAAATCAAGTTGATAAATATTATGATAAACTTCAGTCAGGTGATATAATTGCCACTACAACTGATATCGGCGGTTTGGATGTGACGCATACAGGTTTGATATATAAAGATGAAAACGGTAAAACAAAATTTATGCATGCGAATGTAAAGACTAAAGAGGTTATGATTACCAAAGAAGAATTGAAAGAATATCTTATGGGAAATAAAAAACAAACAGGAATTATTGTTGCAAGACCAATTGAACCGGGTAATTAAATTAATGATATGATGAATGGAAAAGTGAATGAATGAATTTATATTTTTTTATATTTTAATCTGCGTTCTTTGTTATGTAACAGGTTCTATACCGTTCGCATCTTTAATAGTAAAATCCAGACACAAAAAAGATATTACTCAACACGGAACAGGTAATGTAGGTGCAATGAATTCTTATGATATAACCGGTTCTAAATCAACAGGATTTATTGTTTTCATTGCTGATTTCTTGAAAGGTTTTATACCTTCAATAGTTTTATTAGTTTTTTTAGAATTGAGTTTTTTAATGTCAATTCTTCCATTGACTTTCCTTGTATTAGGACATTGTTTTTCGGTATTTATAAAATTCAAAGGTGGAAGAGGGCTCGCTACAGCAGCAGGAATCTTCAGCATTGTATCTCCTACTTTATTGTTTATATGGTGCGTAGTTTATTTTTTTACCGAAAAATTTGTAAAAAATATTCATATCGCGAGTGTATTTGCAACATTGATTTTGCCTTTCCCGGTTTTGTTACTTCCGGATTCTGTTATTGAATTTACTTTTTTCAGTTACTCTATGAATACTTATGCTCCGGATTTCAAAGAACTGTTATTTGTTTTGACATCTTCCGTTTGTTTGATTATTTTAATTAAACACATCAAACCGGTTCTCGAGATTTTAAAAAATTATAATATAAATAAAATTAAATGAATACAAATCCACAACTTAAAACAAGAGAAGATCTTGATGAAATGGCTCGTCAGATAAGACGCGACATTATAAATATGCTTTTGATTTCAAAATCAGGTCACTCCGGTGGTCCTTTAGGGATGGCTGATTTTTTCACTGCATTATACTTCAACGATATGAGTTTAAATCCTGAAAATCCGTATATGGATGAAAGGGATTATTTCTTTTTATCAATCGGACATATTGCACCGGTTTGGTATGCTACTTTAGCAAGAAGAGGTTATTATCCTTTGGAAGAAATGAAAACTCTGAGAAAAGTCAACGGCAGACTTCAGGGACATCCGGCACCTTTAAAAACACACGGACTTCCCGGAGTTGAAATTGCTTCCGGCTCTCTCGGTCAGGGTTTATCAATCGCGGTAGGAACTGCTTTAGGATTAAAACTTGATAAAAAGAAAAATCATGTATTTTGTGTTTGCGGTGATGGTGAATTACAGGAAGGACAAATTTGGGAAGCAGTTATGACTGCGGCTCATCATAAAACTGATAATCTCACTTTGATTATTGATAAAAATGATTGTCAGATTGATAACAGAGTTCAGAATGTTTTAAATCTTGATCCGATGGCTGATAAATTCAAAGCATTCAATTTTAAAGTTTATGAAATCGATGGTCACAATATGGATGAAATTTTATCAACTTTAAAAGAAGCAAGAAATCACAAAGGCGAACCTACAGTTATAATTGCGAAAACCCTTATGGGTAAAGGAGTTTCATTTATGGAAGATAATTATAAATGGCATGGAGTTCCTCCAAATGATGAGCAGGGAGCACAAGCACTTCAGGAATTAAAACCTACTAAATACGGAGATTTTGTATAAAGCAATTATATTTTTTTTAATTTTATTTGCCGGATGTTCGGGTTCGCGTGAATACGGAGAAGTGTATTTCAAATCAATTGCTTCCGGATCAAATGCCGGATTTTCTGAAAAATATCAGACTGTAATTTATTCTGAAAAAGATTTTCAAAAATTATGGTCTGATACTTATTCAAATTTTTCAGAAAAACCTCCGGTTCCTTCAGTAAACTTTTCAAATCAAATGGTTGTAGCAGTTTATTTTGGATTTTATTCAACCGGTGGTGCTTCTGTTAAAATTAACGGAGTTTCAATAAATGATTATGATATGAAGGTCGATGTCTTGCAGACATTACCGGGAAAAAATTGTGTAACAACTGATGTAATTACTTATCCGTTTGATATGGTTGTTATTCCAAAATACACAGGAAAAATAGTTTAT
>DOWN01000285.1 GCA_003519545.1 Bacteroidota bacterium | reverse complement strand
TTTAACTTCGTTCAGTTCAGGAGTTTATTTCTGCGTTGTTAAATCAGGAGATATTTCACTTGCTTCAAAAAAGATTGTTAAGTTAAACTAACAAATAATTTATTTTTAGCAGCTGCAAATAAGTTATTTTTAATTTTGACGAAATAAAATTTGTCAATGTTATTCATTAAATTACTTTAAATTAAAAAAAAATGAAAAAATTAAATTTATTTATTTGCCTGGCGATATTTATTGCCAATTTGAATGCTCAAGTTCCTGATTATCCCTTAAAGGCATATTTTGACGGGACACACGTTTATACTTATTATAAAAATTCTGATGGGAATATTGAATTTCAAAAATTTTCTCATCCGAATTTGGTTGATATTCAAACTTTCACTAACCCATTCCAAACTCCAAACGACAGACCTTATGATTTAGTAACAGATGGTCAATTTATATATATAACCGGAAAAGTGAATGATAACGGGAATTTTAAAAATTTAGTTTTAAAATATGATCTTTCTGGATTGCTAAACGATTTTTATATTTCTGATTTATCTGCCTATAATGAATCTGGATTTTCAATAGCAAAATATAATGATGATGTGTATTTCACTGGTCATGTTACTGACAGGAATGGAATAAATAGTGTATTAATAAATAAACTTGATATGGATTTAAACCCCTACACAAACGAAAACTTCCCTGTTTATTATTCATTCAATCCTTCAGTTTCAAATGATTTCGGAACAAAAATTCTTGTAGATAAAGGGCATATATATGTTGCTGGAAGCACTGATCAGGGCGGAGCAAACGGTGCGGATATTTTTCAACTGACGCTAACAAAAGAAAATACAAACCTTGTTGCAGATGTCATTAACATTGAAAACTCAAATGAATATCCTGTAGATTTTATGTTCACACAGTTTGATGCAGATACACGTCAGAAAAATAAAACTGTTATGACATCTATCTCAGAAACTCCAAGTGTAAAAAATATGATTACACATTTTTTTGATGTAGATGTAAATTTTAACCACTATATGCTTTGGTATAATTTATTCCAGGGAAGTAATTCATTTGATATTCCTGCAAAAATTATTGAAGGAAATTCAAATGATATTCTTTTGACAGGATTTACAAAACAAAGTTCTGAAGATTTTGATTTTGTCACAATGAAGTTGGATAAGCTGACCGGGAAACCAAAATGGACTCCTGATTTTACCACTTTTGATAATAATAATCAGGATGATATGTCAAGCTCCATGGTTAAAAATGGTAATTTTGTTTATGTTGCCGGTTTTTCTGAAGCATCTGAAAATAAATATGAACTTATAAAAATTGATGAGTCATCAGGACAGATAGTTACAAATTGGAATGCGACATATACACCAACATTTTTATCAAAATACTACGAAGGAAAATACAGAATAAAAACTTGTGTTGCTTATATAGAAAATAAACTAACACTTGTCGGCTCAATTTGCCATTTAGATGGTTCTGAACTTAGTTTTGGAATTGCAACAATTGATTCCACCGGATCGGTAATTTCTACTTATGAATATGATGTAAACACACAACCGGATATTTCAATAAACAATAATCAGAAAAATGATGAAAAAATTGAATTAAATGTTTTTCCGAATCCATTTAATCCTGAAACAAAAATAAACTTTAACTTACCTATAGCGGGAAATGTAAACTTAAAAATATATGACATATCCGGAAAAGAAGTTTATGCTTATTCAAACTTTATGAATAAAGGTATGAATTCAGTTAATTTCAATGGTGGTAATTTACCGAGCGGAATATATTTTGTAAAGTTAACTTCCGGAATTTATACTTCCACACAAAAGATAATGTTGTTAAAATAAATTTTATTCCGAGCAGGTCAACATTTGTTGGCTTGCTCTTTATTTTTCCTCTGATAAAATCACTATACATATTATTAGTTTTTATTTTTACAATCGGAAACTTAAACTCACAGACAAAGTGGGAGTGGAGTCATCCGAAAGGTACAGGTAATGATTTGTTCGGATTTGATTTTGCAGATGATATGACAGGTTATGCGTGTGGTGATTTAGGATCGATAATAAAAACAACTGACGGCGGGGTGAGCTGGACTGGGTTGAAATCAGGTGTGAATTACTTACTTTATAATGCTAAGTGTATAAATAAAGATACTGTTTTAGTTGTGGGTTTAGGGCAATCTTTAAGGACTACTGACGGTGGTCAAACATGGAATACTTTTTTTGTTACTCCTGGCCAGCTTATTGATATTAATTTTCTTAACAATCAAACCGGTTATGTAGCGGGTTCAAACGGAGGTGTCTTTAAAACAACAAATTCAGGCTGGCAATGGACACAATTAAGTTCAGCAGGTAATTCATTATTGACTAGATGTTCATTTTTCAATGAGCAATATGGGATAGTAACAGGTCAGAACAGAATATATTTAACTTCAAATGGAGGGGCGAACTGGGTTTTACAAAATATAACTTACCTCCCTCCTCTGGAATTTGTTGAAGCGGTTCAGTATTTCGATTCAAATTTTGTTTGCTTTGTCAAAACTTTTGAAAGAAAATTTTATTATTCAACGAATCATGGAGTTAACTGGAATACGAGTGACTTTACATTGCCAATGAATGAAAGCAATGTAGATATACCGAGAAGTCTGTATTTTAAAAACCGTGATACCGGAATAATAGTAACAGACTTTGGAAGGGTATTAAGGACTACAAATGGCGGATTAAATTGGAATTTGGAATTTACAACTTTGAGAATTTATAGAATAAAGTATGAATTTAAGAAATTGTGGATGGCAGGCAAAGGTGGTACGATGGCATATCTCGACAGTATTTTTAATAATTTAACTGTTCAGTCCGGAGGTATAAACTCGCTTAATGATATGTGTGTAGTTAATGAAAATGTGGTTTATGCATGCGGTGATAGAGGAGATATTTTAAAAACAACGAATCAAGGTATGAGTTGGTTAAAATTAAAATCAGGTAATACAACAAGACTGAATGGAATCAGTTTTATAAATGAAAATACGGGATTTGTTGTGGGAGATTCAGGTTTATTTTATAAAACAACAAATGGTGGAAATAACTGGAATTCTGTGAATAATATTTCGGGAAGGATACTTTTAAGAGTTCATTTTTTTAATGAGAATGAAGGGGTTGTTACAGGTAGAGGAATAATATTAAAAACATTTAATGGTGGAATATCATTTGATACAATTTATTCAGGGTTATTTAATCATTCTTTTGCGGGATTAGAGTTTTTTAATAACACAACTGGCTTTATAGGTAATGGAAGAATACTAAGAACAACTAATGCAGGAAATAGTTATACAGAAGTTGGATTAGGTAGCTCTGGTTCAGGGGATGATATTACAATTTTAGACAGTAATAATCTTCTAACTGTAACAGGAATTTATATATTTCGATCAACAAACTTCGGGATCAATTGGACGCGATATTTTCCATCGGGAAATAATAGTTTCTTTACTTGTGATTATACCACAAATGGTAATCTTTTTTTAGGAGGAGTGAGTGGAAAAATTTATAAAAGTTATGATCATGGTAATTCATTAGAAAGATATGATTCAAATTTTACAAATCAAACATTATACAAAGTACGATTTGTAAATGCAAACACTGGATTTATTGTTGGCCAAAACGGAATAATCCTTAAAACTACAAATGGTGGATTAACATCAATATCATCAAATAATCAGATTTTAAATAATTATAATATAAACATATTTCCAAATCCTGTAAATCCTACTTCTGTGTTGGAGGTGAAACTGAATAAAACACAGAATTTAAATATTATTTTATATGATATTACAGGGAGGGAGATAAGAAAGATAATTACCGGTAATTTACCCGCCGGAGTAAACAGAATATCAATTGATTTAACTTCGTTCAGTTCAGGAGTTTATTTCTGCGTTGTTAAATCAGGAGATATATCACTTACTTCAAAAAAGATTGTTAAGTTAAACTAACAAATAATTTATTTTTAGCAGCTGCAAATAAGTTATTTTTTTTAAAAAATCTTGTGAGGTGTAAATAAGATAGATTCTTTCCCGATGAATCGGGACAAGCTGGTCGCAGGCTCCCTCAGAATGACAGTGGGCGTATTACTCATAAAGAACAATTATACCTCGTAGGAGTCCTTTTCAAGAGACTCCTGCGGGAGAGACTAATTGTCATCCTGAAGGAGCG
>DOWN01000209.1 GCA_003519545.1 Bacteroidota bacterium | reverse complement strand
CAGAATTTCATCATCAATTGAAGGATAAAATTTTTTAAGATAATAAAATAATTTTATTAATCTTTCACTTGAATTGAAAAAAGGTGATTTGATAAATTTTTCAAATTCAATAAATTCTTTGACGGAGAAATTATTTATTAACTTAAAAAGTATCATACATACGCTTTACCTTTAGATGCAGATTTTAATAAAATGAATCCTACTATACCTGACATAAGAGAAGCAACAAGTATAGAAAGTTTTGCTCTTTCAATAATTTCAGGATCGTTGAAAGCGAGAGTACAAATGAAAATTGACATTGTAAAACCAATACCTGCAATGAAACCGGTACCTATTACCTGACCCCATGAAGAACCTTGAGGGAGGTTAGTAACTTTCATTTTTATTAATGCATATGTGAAGATGAAAACACCGAGAGGTTTACCTATGAATAAACCTAAAATAATCCCGAGAGAATAATTTGATGTTAAAGCAGAAATAAAACTTGCATCAAGCACTATAGCCGTATTTGCAAGAGCAAAAACAGGCATAACAAGAAAATTCACCGGCTTGTGTAATGCATGTTCAAGTTTGTGCAGAGGTGAGTCGTTATATCTTTTAGAAATAGGAATTGTTAGAGCCAGCAATACACCCGCGATAGTAGCGTGTATGCCTGACTGGAAAACAAAATACCATAGAAAAATTCCAGGGATAAAATAAATGAAAATATTTTTTACTTTAAGTCGGTTGATTATAAATAAAATTACAAGACAAATTCCGGCATACATAAGATTTGTAACACCGAGATTAGCAGTATAAAAAATTGCGATTACAAGAATTGCTCCGAGATCATCAACAACGGCAAGAGCAACAAGAAAAACTTTTAAAGATTTAGGGACTGCTTTACCTGCCAGGGCAATTATACCGAGAGCGAATGCAATATCCGTAGCCATAGGAATTCCCCATCCTGATGCGGTAGGAGTTCCTGCATTTTTTAAAGTATAAATAATTGCAGGCACTGCCATTCCACCGATAGCGACAAAGATAGGAAGGATGGCACGTTTGAAGGAAGATAATTCACCGTTGGCAAACTCACGTTTTATTTCCAAACCGACAAGCAGAAAAAACACAGCCATAAGTAAATCATTAATCCAATATACAACGGTAAGTTTAAGACCTAACGATTCGGGACCGATGTAAGATTTAAAAAAACCAAGATAGGAATCTGACATAGCAGAGTTAGCAAGAATTAAAGATATAACTGTGCATATAATTAATACGATACCCGAACTTTGTTCAGATTTAATAAATTCTTTAAAGTAGTCTCTCATTATTTTTTATAAACTTTACTTAATTAACGAATGGATTTCCTTAATAAAATTATCCTGAATTTCTTTAGCATCATTTTCACTTTTCGCCTCAGTAATAATTCTGATAATAGGTTCAGTATTTGATTTTCTCAAATGAATCCAGTGATTTTCAAAATCGAGTTTAACACCGTCTCTCTCATCAATTTTACAATTTTGAGATGAATATTTCTTTACAATATCATTTAGAATTTTATCAGGATTTTTTACATTTTCAATTTTTGATTTAACAATAAAATATCCGGGAAGTCTTTTTTTATACTCACTAAGTTTGCCTTTAAAATCAGTGAGTTCATTTAAAATTAAAGCAAGACCGACAATAGCATCTCTTCCATAATGCAAAGCAGGATAGATTATACCTCCGCTACCTTCTCCACCAATAACACTTCCATTCTTAATCATCTCTTTAACGACATTGATTTCCCCGACAGGACTTCTAAAAGCTTTACCTGAATGAGAAGAAGCAATATCATCAACGGAACGGGAAGTTGATAAATTAACTGTTACAAATTTATTATTTGATTTTTCCTTTCTTAAAACGAAATTAGCAGCCATAGTAACTGTGTTTTCTTCAATGAACGGTTCACCTTTATCAGTAATAAGTACTAATCTATCGCTATCGGGATCAATAGCAACTCCAAGGTCTGCTTTATTTTTTTTAACTGCTTTAGATAACAAAGTCAGATTTTCAGGTAAAGGTTCAGGTGTATGCGGAAATATTCCGCTTCCGTCACAAAAAAGAGGAACAACTTTACATCCGAGTTTTTTTAATAATTCTTGGGCGATAACAGAACCTGCTGAATTTACAGTATCAAGTACAACTTTAAATTTTCTTTTTTTAATTTTTTTAACATCAATTATTTTTAGTTTTAAAGTTTTTTTGATATGCTCTTTAATAAAAGAAAAATCATTTATAATAATTCCAATATTTTCCAAGTCAGCATATAAAAAATTCGATACTTCCGCTATTTTTATCAAGGATTGAATCTGGTCTGCGTCAAGAAAAGTTCCGTCTGAATACAGAAATTTCAATCCGTTCCACATCTGAGGATTGTGAGAAGCGGTAATTGCAATTCCTCCTGCTGCTTTTAAATCCTCAACAGCAATCTGGACAGTTGGAGTTGGCACAACGCCAATATATGTAACATTAAAACCAGCCATTCTCAAAGTGTTACATACGATATCAGAAATAATATCGCCATAAAATCTGCCATCCCTACCGACAACAATATTTTTATTATCAGAATTTTTTCTGCAAAATTCAGCAAAAGCCGAAACATATTTGATGACATTAGAAGGTGTAAGGGAATCACCCAATATACCTCTGACACCGGAAACCGAAACAATAATATCGCTCATAATTAATTTGTTTTTGTAATATAATTTTTTTCAAGTTCTTCAAGTTGTTCAACAGTATTGATGCCGGTAATTTCAATATTATTATCTACAGGTGTAGCACCAATTTTTATATTTTTAGATTTGAAAAATTTAAAAATATCTGTTAAATAATATTCACCTTGAGCATTATCAGTGCTTAAAGATTTTAATGCTTCAAATAACAAAGCAGAATCTACAATGTAAATACCTGAGTTAATTTCATTAATATCTTTTTGTGAAGGAGTTGCATCTTTATCTTCAACAATATCAATGAAGTTACGATTTTCATCTCTGATAATTCTACCGTAACCTGCGGGATTATCAAAATTTGCAGATATGAGAGTTGCTTTAAATCCGTTTGAATAATGATAATCCAAAAAAGATTTCACAGTATCATAAGTTAATAAAGGGACATCACCGGATAAAATCAAAACATTACCTTCGAAATTTTTCAATAGTTCTTCAGTTTGCATAACAGCGTGTCCTGTACCGAGTTGCTGATCCTGATGAGCGAATTTTAATTTTTCACTGTGAGAAGAAAATTTATCTGTTAAAAAATCAATTACAGTTTGCTTTTGATGACCAACAATTGGAATAATTAAATCGGAATTTATTTTCAAAGCAAGATTAGTCACATATTCAATCATAGGTTTACCAGAAAGTTCAAACATAACTTTTGATTTATCAGGATTTTTCATTCGTTTGCCTTTACCGGCAGCCATAATAACAGTTGCTAAATTTTTATTCATAGTAAATTGAGATTAAGAAAAGGTATTTTAAAAAATTTTACTGCGAAAAAATAAAACGAAACTTGAAACAAAAAAA
>DOWN01000351.1 GCA_003519545.1 Bacteroidota bacterium | reverse complement strand
ATATATATCTTTGTATTAACGTTATTTAAAATTTTTAAAAATTTGAAAATACTTATAATTATAATTTTATTTGTTACTGCTATAAAATCTAATGCTCAGATTCAATGGCAATGGCAAATGCCTAAAGTAACAGGGAATTTATTGAATGATGTTAAAATGAAAGATGCAAATACAGGATATACAAGTGGATATGGAGGAAATGTTTTAAAAACAACTGACGGTGGAAATAGCTGGTCATTATTAAATACTCAAACAACAGCAAATTTAACCTCAGTTGAAATTACAGATAATAATACAATTTTCTTATCTACTGATTCCGGACGGGTTTTGAAATCTACTAATGCAGGAATAAATTGGGTAATTTATTCAACAGGAGTTACAAGTTATTTGCATAATATAGAATTTGTAAATAACAATACTGGTTTTGTGTGTGGACTTTCTGGAAGGATTTTAAAAACAACAAATGGAGGAGTGAACTGGAGTTTATTAAATTCATCTACAAGTGCAATTTTATTTGATATAGAGTTTGCAAATGAAAATATTGGATTTGCATCAGGTAACAGAATCGCTTTAAAGACTACAAACGGGGGAGTTAACTGGCTAAATATGAATTTGAATTTCGTATCTGTTTTTTCACAAGCATTAAGTATTTCAGTAATTGATTCAAATAATTTATTTATTATGATTAATGATGACGATAAAATTGCTTACTCATCAAATCAAGGAGTAAGTTGGAGTTATAATAATTTTTTCCTCCCAAATAACGGATCTAATATTGATATATCCAGAAAAATATCTTTTATAAATTTAAATACCGGTTATTTAGTCTCAGATTTTGGAGTAATTTTAAAAACAACAAATGGTAGTTTAAATTGGACAAATGATTCCACATTCAAATTTCCATATCATAATATCGGTGTCCTTACAAATGTATTTGCTTTAAATAATAATGTAATAGTAATTGGAGGTGGAGGAACTATTATTAAATCAACAAATTCAGGAAATAATTATTCATTAATAAACGGATGGAAAAATCAATTAAATGATATAAGTTTTTTAAATGAGACAACAGGATATACGGTAGGTGACAGAGGGGATATATTTAAGACAATTGATTCAGGTAATAACTGGGTAAAATTAAATTCAAATACGATTAATAATCTCACAG
This sequence comes from Bacteroidota bacterium, assembly GCA_003519545.1. Classification (GTDB taxonomy): domain Bacteria; phylum Bacteroidota; class Ignavibacteria; order Tepidaquicellales; family Tepidaquicellaceae; genus UBA9002. The sequence goes on along the minus strand of DOWN01000351.1, from coordinate 2,581 downwards.
CAGTTCATTTTATAAATTCACAAACAGGATTTATAAGCGGAGATACCGGAGTGGTTTTGAAAACGACAAACGCAGGAAATAACTGGAACAGAATAATAACAGCTTACAGAAGAATTGTAAATGATATAACATTTAAGAATGAGGAAACCGGATATTTTACTGGTAATTTAGGTGCAATATATAAATCAACAGATCAAGGAGACAACTGGTTTAGAAGTGATAGTATTGAAGGGGTAACTTTTACGAAAATAAAATTTTTAAACAATGATACCGCTATTATTTTAGCGATTGGAAGAGTTTATTTTACAACAAATGGAGGATTAAATTGGGATTTTAGTCCAAATGTAACATGTAATGGTTATCATTTTATAAATCAAAATACCGGTTTTGTAACAGGTGGAAACATAGTTTATAAATCAACTAATTCCGGTATTAACTGGACTCAAATTGCAATGACAAATGGCACTGGTTTAACCGGTATATATTTTGAAAATGAAGTCAGCGGAATAATTGGAGGATTGAATGGATATCTTATAAAAACAACAAACGGAGGAATAAATTGGAATCGAATTATTGTAAATAATAATTTTATTTCTTCAATTAGTTTTATTAATAATGAAACAGGATATATAGCAGGAGCATGGGGAAATATAATAAAAACAACAAACGGAGGACTTACATTTATAAACAATGAAAACAAATTTTCATATTTAGATTTTAGATTAAACCAAAATTATCCAAATCCTTTTAATCCGAAAACAAAAATTTCTTTCAGTATAAACAAATCTAATTCTGAGGTTTCGCTAAAAGTTTATGATATTAAAGGAAGTTTGATAAAGGTATTGGTTAACGGAAATCTAAATTCCGGAAATTATGAAGTAGAATTCAATGGTGTGAATAATTCAAGTGGAATTTATTTTTATACACTTTCAAACGGTAATTTTTCAGAAACAAAAAAAATGTTGATGCTAAAATGACGGTAGTCATTTTAGCAGAAATCCCGACTTTTCGGGGCTGATGCTAAAATCACAGTAATCATTTTAGCAGAAATCCCGACTTTTCGGGGCTGATGCTAAAATGACGGTAGTCGTTTTAGCAGAAATCCCGACTTGTAAGGGTTTATGATTAAATAACTTCAAATTTTTTATTGAAATGAATTTATTAAAGTTTTATCACTTATTAATAATTCATTATACTTCTCGAGAAACCATTTTTTTTCGGGAACAAAACCTTCCATTTTATTTATTTCCTGAATATACATTTTTGCCATTGTTTGTTTCTTTTCTTTAGTGATAATTTTAGCGTTAAGAAATTTTATTAATCCTTTAAATAGATACCTAAATCTTGAAACGGTGAGTCTTGTGTATTCAGAAATATTGTTTTTTCTTTTCAAATATTTCCTTAAATTTTCCAGTTCATTTAATATTCCATCAAGATTTTTTTCTTCGTAATATACTTTACAATAAATAAATTTTGTAGTAGTATGAATTAATGGAGAATATAATGTCACAGTTCTTAAAGACTCCAAAACATTTTTATATTTTTTTCTTATAAAATTTATTTTTGCATTTGTAAGCAAGATATTGTTAATTGATATATCTTTTTTTATAATCGCATTATATTTTTTAATAAAAAATTCTGTCCAATCTATGTTTTCTGTTGTAAGAGAAGCGGTAATAATATTTATGTAGTGTTCGTTATCAAGAGAATTTTTGTAGAGCAAATACCCACCCAATTCCGCATTTTTATATAAATCAAAAATTTTATATCTATAATCATTGTTCCCTGTTGCTTTTAATAATTCCCAATACCTGTTTAACAAATATAAATTATAGTGGTATAATTGCTCATTATCAAATCTCCTTTCATTACTCTTCAAGTATGCAATATATTCTTTCTCCAATTTTTCAGAAACTGAATAGTTATTACTGTTAAGAGAAATTAAAACAGTGAGATAAATTATATAGACATTTGGATGATTCTTTTTTGTTTCTGCTTCATTATTTCTAATATCTTCAAGAATAAAATCAAGAAACCTGAAGTTTATTTTATATTCTTTATTTGAGTTTCTTATGTGTATCAGATAATCGTTGTAGATGTGCAAATAATTAAAATAAAAATTATACTCAATGTTATCTTTAATTTCTTTCAGTATAACCGGATCTTCAAACATAATATCCATATACATAAGATCATAATATTCGGTTTCTATGATTACTTTGTTTGAATAATAGTTTTCATCCCGTTTATAAACATTCTCAAATTCTTTTCTGAATTTTTTTAATAATTTAAAAAATCTCGATCTGTCATCTTTTGATTTTAATGCCTTCAGATTATACATTTTATAAATGTTCTTATCACGCTCAAATTCTTTCTGAGTGAGAAACCTGTCAAGAATGTTTCTGAAATTATCAAGTTTTTCGAGTGAGAAATGAGATTTCAAAAATGTGTTATTCTCAATATTTTCTGAAATAAAATAATTTAAAATTTCTAAATTAGTTTTATCAGAATTAAAATATGGAGATTTTAAAAATTTTGTGAATTCCGAAATTTCTTCTTTTGTAAGTTTGCCGAGTATTTC
>DOWN01000200.1:1075-11464 GCA_003519545.1 Bacteroidota bacterium | reverse complement strand
AGGTAAATTTTTAAATCAGCAGGATAAAAAAGAAGGAAAGGTCTTATTAAGTTTTATCGGATTAATAATAAGTTTTATTTTTTTATTTATATCGGTAAGTGTTGTATTTACTTCAAAAAGAGCGGATATAATTCCGACAGAATATTTTTTTTACGGCTTATTATTAATGATTTTGATACCTGTAATAATTACATTAATAAAAACAAAAAAGGGCAGATGACTGCCCTTTTTGTTAACGACTATTTTAAAATATAAATTATTTCACAAGAACCATTTGTTTAGTTTCGATTAAACCATTTGATTCAAGTCTATAGAAATAAATTCCGCTTGAGAAATTAGTTCCGTTGAAATCATAAGAATAAGTACCTGCTTTTAACTCACCGGAAACAAGATTAGCAACTTCTTTACCAAGTACATCATAAACTCTTAAAGACACAAATCCTGTTTTAGGAATTGCAAAGTTTATTTTTGTAACAGGGTTAAACGGATTCGGGAAATTCTGAGACAATTCAAATTTACCCGGAATTATTGTAGAAGTATTTTCCAATCCAAGAGATTGAGCGAACACAACAGCTCTAATCAATGGATCATCCGTATCAGCATTTCTGAAAGGAGCAAATACATTTTCAAATCCTTCAAGACTTCTTCTTGAAATCGGAGGATTTATATTTGTAGCTATTTGAATTGATTCACCTTGCATAGTCCAGACTACATAAAATCCGCCTGCTGTAATATTGATATTCCCGGGAACAGGAACTCTTGTGAATGCACCAAGTAAAGGAGCAGAAACGAGTTGATTAAATAATACAGTACCCGGTGTTCCGTTTGGACCGTCATCATCATAAATAAAAGCTCTGAAACCAACATTATTAGTATTGGCAGCGATATAATATTTAAGAGTATCAATTCTTACGGGATAAACAGGAGGAATAAAATATGTACCGATTGAACCTGTACCACCTGACCATGAAATACCTGTACCGGTCGGTGAACCGTTTTCATAAGCAAGTTCTAATCGTGTTTGTTTTGTTAAATTACTGAATTCTAAATTCTGAACATCATTAACAAGCACCTGATCTCCTGCTAATAAAGTTCTTACTCTTACAATATAGAATCCTGAGGTTAATGAAGCGAATTTTTTATTGAAAGAAATGTTGGATGTTGTTCCCGCATTCATTGCCGGAACATCAACCGAGTCTGTCAAAACAGTTTGGTTTGAAGCAGTTAAAACAGTAAGTGATGCTTTGAAAGTTGAAACATTAACATTACCTAAATTTGCAATTACAGCATTAACTGTAAGGGAGTCTCCTGCCAAACCAAAAATTCCCGCAGTTGTTGGATTGATTATTGATTGTACTGAAACATCTCTAACCTGATAAGTAACAACCGGTGGATATTTAATTTTAACCTGTTTGAAATTCGGTGCATAAGTATTTCTGCTGATTTGCAGTCCGATTAATCCTGTATTGTTTTCTATACCTACAGTAATATCGTTGTTAGAAGTTATTCCTGACATATTTCTATACTTGTAAGTAATAGAACTGTCGGCTCTAGTGCAAATAATTTGGAAAGTATTTGAACCTGTCCATGTTGGAGCAGCCTGTTGCCAGAAAGGAACATTATAATATGATACAATAAATGTATCAACATTATTAGTATAATAATAAACTCTTCCTATATTACCTGTACCTTGAAAATTCAAATCAGAACCGTAAGGAACGATTAAATTATTCGGAGGTGTGGAAGCAGGAATATTTGGGAAAGGTGAGGCGAGCTGTGAAGAACCCGGATTAGTGAAACTAATCCAACCGTTAGAACCAATCCAAACCTGATTAACATTATAGTAATAATATCTGAAACTCCAACCGAGATTATAAGGTCCGACAAGGTTATCATCTCCAAGACCTGTTACACGAGTCCAAGTACCGGAACCCCAGGTTGTATCAAGGAACCCGAGAGTACCTGCAGTAAGGATAGTGTCTCTCCAAGTATAACCGAGTGAATCAGGACCACCTGAACTGTCAGCATCAAAGAAACTACCGGAAATAAACGGAGCACCTTTAGGATAGTCAGCGTTAGAATTATTAAAAGTAAATAAGATTGCCAAGAGCAAAATGGGGAAGAACAGTAAATTAAATTTTTTCATTTTTTCTCCTTTAGTGAAAGTTTCTAAATATTGTAAAAATTTAGAAAATATGAAATGCGAATTGATGTGATGAAATTGCACTTCTAACCAAAACGAATAAAACCACAACACGAATTTTCCCGAATTAAATCCTTATAAATCGGGATTTGCTTAATTATACTAATTAATATGGATATATATTAATAATTGATGCAAAGATTAAAAGAAATTATTTTAGATGGTTGTGGGATTAAGTATGTATTTAAACTAAGTCAGTAATTAATTATTTTTATAAGTGATTAGTATTCTAAGGATTTGTATTATTGTGTTTGTGGCTACGGTGATTGCGGTTACGGCAATAATTTTGAGTCCGTTTGATACCAAAGGAAAGATTGCTTTTTTTCTGTCCAAAGTTTTTTCAAAAATCATTGTTACGGTTTCGGGTATAAAAATTTTTGTTGAAGGAAAAGAATTATTAAATCCTGAGGCAGAATATATTTTTATTTCAAATCACATAAGTTATTTAGATATTCCGATACTTATGCAGGCAATTCCGAATAATATCCGTTTTATTTATAAAAAAAGTATGAATAAAATTCCAATTTTTGGTTGGGCAATGTATTTAACAAAATACATTCCGATTGACAGAGAAAACGGAAGAGAAGCAATGAAGAGTCTTAAAAAAGCAGCAGGACTGGCTGACAAAGGAATTTCAATAGTAATATTTCCTGAAGGTACGAGGAGTGATGACGGGAATATTATGGAATTTAAAAGAGGTTTTTCTGTGCTTGCAGATGAAGCAAAAAAAGAAATTGTGCCTGTGCTTATTAAGGGTTCAAATAATATTTTAGGTAAAGACAGTTTCAAAATAAATCCGGGAAAAGCAGGAGTTAAAATTTTTCCACCTGTTGAATTCACAAGAGATAAAAAATTATTCGACGGTATTAGAGATTTATTAATTTCAGAAAAAGAAAATTTTAATTTTTAAAAATTATTTTTAATAAGTAAATATTATGGCAGTAACAATAAAAGAAGTGGAAAATATTGCTAAGTTAGCGAAACTAAAATTCAGCATCGAAGAAACAGAAAAACTTCAAGGGGATTTGAATAAAATTCTTGAATATATAGATGAATTGAATGAAGTTAATCTTGACGATACAGAACCAATGGAAAATATTAATGAACTTGTGAATGTAACGAGAAAAGATGAAATAATAAAAGGATTAAGTCAGGAAGAAGCGTTGAAAAATGCACCTGAAAAAACCGGGAATTATTTTAAAGTTCCGAAAGTAATTGATAAATGAAAATAACCGGAGTTATACCGGCAAGATGGGGTTCAAGCAGATTCCCGGGTAAACCCTTGGTAATGATTGATAGCAAGACTATGATTCGCAGGGTCTATGATCAAGCAAAAAAAAGTAAATTAATAACTAATGTAATTGTAGCCACAGATGATATAAGAATTGCAAATGAAATTATCAATTCAGGTGGCGAAGCAGTGATGACATCATCTGAACATAATACAGGAACGGACAGAATAAGCGAAGCAATTAAAAAAATTGGTAATAAAGCAGGTGAAATAATTGTTAACATTCAAGGTGACGAACCGTTTATTAATCCAAAAACTATTGATATAGCTATAAAAGAGTTAATTAAAAATAAAGATGCAGTAGTATCCACACCTGTAAAAAAAATCAGTAACGAAAAAGAGATTTTAAATGAAAATATTGTAAAGGTGGCAAAGGATGAGAAAGGATACGCATTATATTTTTCAAGAAGTGTAATACCATTTAACAGATCAAAGAAAAAAATAAATTATTATAAACATATCGGGTTATATGTTTACAGAAAAAATTTTTTATCGAAGTTTGTAAAAATGAAACAATCTGAAAATGAAATTGCAGAAAGTCTTGAACAATTAAGAATTTTAGATAACGGATATAAAATTAAAACAGTAGTGATAAAAGAAGAATCTATATCAATAGATACCCCTGCTGATTTAAAGAAAATTAAAAAGAAATGACAGAACTTGTTAAACTAAATGAGAATCACAGGGATTCATTATTTTTACTTTTAAACAATAGAAATGTAAGCGATTGGTTACTTGAAGTTCCCTATCCTTATTCATTACTCGATGCTTACTGGTGGATAAACAAGTGTAAAGAACTTGAAGGAAAAAATAAAGAATATCATTACGCAATACATTATAAGAATGAACATGTCGGGGGTATTGGTCTTAAAATTTTAAAAGAACATCACGGGGAACTTGGTTACTGGTTAGGCGAAGTGCATTGGGGAAAAGGAATAATGAAAACTGCGATAAGCGAAATGTTGACTATGGCTTTTGGAGATTTGGGATTATCGCGAGTATCAGCGGAAGTATTTGAAGATAATATCAGAAGTGAAAAACTTCTTCTTAAATGTGGGTTTGAATATGAGGGTAATTTAAAAAAACTTCAAAAAAAAGGTGACAGATTTATTAACTGTAAAATTTTTGCAATTGTAATATGAAACAAACAAAATACATTTTTTTAACAGGCGGTGTTGTAAGTTCATTAGGTAAAGGTATCGCGGCAGCATCATTGGGATTACTTTTGAAATCGAGAGGATATAAAGTTACGATTCAAAAATTAGATCCTTATATAAATGTTGATCCGGGAACAATGTCACCGACTCAACACGGAGAAGTTTTTGTAACTGATGACGGTGCTGAAACAGATTTAGATCTTGGGCATTATGAAAGATTTCTTGATGAGAATATGAGTAAAGCAAATAATATGACAACAGGACAGATTTATAACGAAGTGATTACAAAGGAAAGACGAGGAGATTATTTAGGGGCTACAGTTCAGGTGATACCGCATATTACCGATGAGATAAAAAGAAGGATTAGACTACTTGAAGAAAAATCAAAGTATGATATAATAATTTCAGAGATTGGCGGAACAGTCGGGGATATAGAATCATTGCCGTTTTTAGAAGCGATGAGACAGTTAATGCTTGAAGTCGGCAAACACAATTCCGTAAGTATTCATCTTACGCTTGTGCCATTTATAAAATCAGCAGGAGAGTTAAAAACAAAACCAACACAACACTCAGTCAAAACATTGCTTGAGATTGGAATTCAACCTGATATTTTACTTTGCAGAAGTGAGATGGATTTATCAAAAGATTTGAGGAAAAAGATAGGATTATTTTGTAATATTGAAGAAGGGAATGTATTGCAGGCACTTGATGCGAGGTCAATCTATGAAGTTCCTTTGAATTTAAAAAAGGAAAGATTTGATGAAGTTGTATTGAAAAGACTGAATTTAAAAATGACACCTATAAAACTTACAGAATGGAACAAAACGGTCACAAAAATTTTAAATCCAAAAAGAGAAGTCACGATTGGAATTTGCGGGAAATACAATATTGTTCCTGATGCATATAAAAGTATTCTGGAATCTTTTGTCCATGCCGGAGCAGCAAACGAAGTGAAAGTAAAATTAAAATGGATTGATGCTGAAGAAGCGGAAAAAAACAAAAAATATCTTGATGAAAGTTTAAAAAATATTTCAGGTTTATTAGTTTGCCCGGGATTTGGCGAAAGAGGAATCGAAGGAAAAATTTCAGCAATCAAATATGCCCGGGAAAATAAAATTCCGTTTTTTGGAATTTGTCTTGGATTACAATGTGCAGTGATTGAATTCGCGAGGAATGTAGCAGGATTAAAAAACGCCAATAGCACAGAGTTTAAACAATCACGATATAATGTAATTGATATTATGGAATATCAAAAGACAATTAAAGTAAAAGGCGGATCAATGAGGTTAGGATTATACCCATGCATAGTTGAAAAAAATTCACTCGCTTATAAATGTTATAAAAAAGAATTTGTGAACGAAAGACACAGACATAGATATGAAGTGAATAATTATTTCAGAAGAGATTTGGCTGAAAACGGTTTGAGATTCAGCGGACTTTCACCTGACGGAACACTTGTTGAAATGATAGAACTCTCGCAAAGTGAACATCCTTTTTTTATTGCCAGTCAGTTTCATCCTGAATTAAAATCGAGAGTTATAAATGCACATCCAATTTTCCGAGAATTTGTAAAAGCCGCAAAAAACTATAAGAAATAAAAATCAGATTGGAAATAACCGGTTTAAATAATGATGAGGTTAAAGAAAGGATAAGCCGGGGAGCAGTAAACAAAACATCCCGCACAAAAACAAAAACTATCCGTGAAATATTTATTGAAAATATTTTTTCAGTTTTCAATTACATCATCTTTTCCATTATATTAGCAATAATTTATTTTTATTACAGATCAGGAGATCATAATCTATTACTTGATTCAATTGGTATTGTGTCAATTGCTTTTTTAAATACCTTCCTTGCTATTTTTCAGGAGATTAAAGCGAAGAAGGCATTAGATAAAGTAAATTTATTATTAAAAAAAGAAGCACTTGTAATCAGGAACGGTTCGGAGGAGTTAATTGATCAAGAGAATATTGTAGAAGATGATGTGATAGTGATACAACGGGGAGACCAGGCACCTGTTGACGGCAAAGTAATCTATTCAAATCATCTTGAGATTGATGAGTCATTGCTGACGGGTGAATCATTACCTGTAAGAAAAAAAGAAGGAAGTGAAATTTTATCAGGAAGTTTTTGTGTATCAGGCACCGGATATATGAAGGCAGAAAAAGTCGGTGATAACAGTTACGCAAACAGTGTAACTGAGATGGCTAAGAAATATAAATTCATAATTACACCTTTGCAAAGAAGGATAGACTTTATTGTGAAGATGTTATTTTATGTAGCACTGTTTTTAATTTTACTTGAAATATTTTTTGATTCAAAGGCAAGTCTTGATAATGTAGAGTTTATCAGAAAGATGGCTACTATTTTAATTTCTTTAGTACCGCAAGGATTAGTTCTGATGACGAGTGTAACATTTGCATTGGGAGTTTACAGGATAAGCCGTATCGGAGCGATTATACAAAAATTAAATGCGATTGAATCTTTCTCCAATGTTAAGATTGTTTGTATGGATAAGACCGGTACTCTTACACAGAACAAATTATCAATAGAAAATATTTCTTATTATTCCGGAGTTAATGAAACTGAGACAAAGGAATTGCTAGAAGAATATGTAAATCTTACATCGGATAAAAATGCGACTATCAGAGCGATGGAAAGCATAGCAGGAGGAGATAGACTTAAAGTTATTGACGAAATTCCTTTCAGTTCTGAAAATAAGATGAGTTTATTAAAAGTAAATGACGGAGGGAAAGAAAGGATTTTTATTTTAGGCGGATTTGATATTATAACGGAAAGGACAGATGATGAAAAAAAGAAAGAAGGAGAGAAAATTTACTCAACGAATAATTTAAAATTATACAGAACATTATTATTCGGTGAAGTAAAGAGTGAGGTAAAATTTGAAAACACAAAAACATTTTTTGAAAGTATAAGTGTAATTCCCTATTGTATAATTTCAATCTCTGACCAGGCAAGAGATGATGTGATGGATGCCATAAAGTTGTTTCAGAACAACGGTATAAATTTCAAAATTTTAAGCGGTGATGCACCGTTTGCAATTCAGGCAATTGCAGATAAAATCGGCTGGGAAGTTAAAGATGATGAGATGATAACAGGAGGAGAACTTGAAAAATTAAATGAAGAAGAATTTAAGATTGCAGTAAATAAAAATTTAATATTTGCGAGATTAAAACCTGAACATAAACTTGAGATTATAAGATGTTTAAGAAGACAAAAAATTTATACTGCGATGATTGGTGATGGTGTTAATGATTTACCTGCGATAAAAGAAGCAGATATGGGAATTGCGATGGAAGAAGGAAGTCAGATTACAAAAGAGATAGCAGATATAGTTTTACTTAAAAATAAATTTTCTTTGTTGCCGGAAATATTTAACGAAGGTAATAAAATAGTAAATACAGTCACTTCAATATCTAAATTATTTTTAACGAAAAATTTTATTGTAATTTATTCAAGTTTATTATCATTAATATTTGCACTTGAGTTTGCTCTTACACCAAGAAGAATAGCATTGATAAATATTTTCATAATCGGATTACCTTCTTTTATAATAGCACTCAAAAATTCAAATTTAATCAAACCTAAAAAATTCTTACAGGAGTTATTTTCATTCGTTCTGATTTCTGCGTTTATTATAGTAGTAGCAGGATATGCAGCGAGTTATACAGCAGAGAAAATATTCGGTATAAGCGGAGTGGAGAAACAGATGGTGATATTGACTGCTATGATAATAACTTCAATGGCAAACTTTTATGCTGTTGCGATTCATAAAGGAGATCCAAACAACAGAACTTATTTATTATACGGATTATTAATTATATCCATTTACTTATTTTTGGCAGCAACAAGAATTGATTTTATTATTATAAATCTACTGAAAACATTTTACGAGATAACATATCTCAATGGAGAATACTGGTTAATAACAATTTCAATTGGAGTGATTTCCGCATCAATTTTATTTACTTTACAACTGGTGAGAAAAAAACTTTTTGATAAATTTTATTGAGTTTATATGAGAAAAGGAAAAAAAATCGCGTTACATACTAAAATTGTTATAGGACTAATTGCCGGAATTATATTCGGCACTTTATTTTCGGTTAGTCCTACGAAACTGGAAATTAAATCCGGTGGAATGTTAAGGGAAATTCAGGACTGGCAAGAGATAAATTATTTAAGAAAAGACAGCGTAATAAAAACATTTGATGCTAATTCTCAGATAGGGATTATAAAATTTTTTAAGAATACTAAAGATAAAAAAGATTTAAATATTGATGTTAAATTTCCTAACGGTACAAATGAGAGAATAAACGGGATAAGTTCAGTTGAAAAAGTGAAGACAATAGGAATGGCTCTTAAGCCATTGGGAGATATTTTTATACGTCTTTTAAATATGATTGCAGTTCCTTTAGTTCTCGCATCTTTAATAGTAGGGGCGGCTTCGTTATCTGATTTAAAACATATAGCGAAGATTGGCGGAAAGACTATCGGATTTTATGCACTGACAGCATTGATTGCGATTTCAATGGGACTTATACTTGCAAATATAATGCAGCCGGGAAGTTTTATGCCTCCTGAAACGAAAGACAGATTACTTGAAACTTTTCAGGATGATGCAAAGACAAGAATTGATCAAAATGTATCACTTAACATTGTAGATTTTCTGGTGAACATAGTTCCGAAAAATCCATTTGCAGCTATAATGGAAGGAAATTTTTTACAGGTGGTTTTATTTTCAATATTGGTTGGAATTTTTCTAACCCAGATACCCGGTGAAAAATCGAAGACTATATTAAATTTTTTTGACGGACTTTCTGAGACGATGATTAAACTTGTTGAGAAGATTATGCTGATAGCACCTTATGCCGTTTTTACATTGATAGCGGCGACGGTTGCAGAGTTCGGATTTAATATATTGCAGACGTTGTTGTTGTATTCATTAACTGTAATTCTTGGATTGGCACTGATTACATTTTTAGAATACCCGCTTTTGTTAAAGGCATTTACAAAAATTAAAATTAAAGATTTTTTTAAAACCCAGAGACCTGTTATTGCCGTAGCATTTTCAACAAGTTCGTCGGCTGCGACATTGCCTGTGACAATGGATGTATGCGAAAAGAAATTAGGTGTTCCGAATAAGATTGCGAGTTTTGTTTTGCCTTTAGGAACTACAATTAATATGGACGGAACCGCTTTGTATCAGGCAGTTGCGGCAATGTTTATAGCACAGGTTTACGGATTTGATTTAACTCTAACACAACAATTAACAATTGTTCTGACTGCAAGTTTAGCGGCGATTGGCACAGCACCTGTTCCGGGAATCGGACTTATTATGTTGATAATAGTATTGCAATCTATAGGAGTTCCCGAAGAAGGTATCGCACTTATAATTGGAGTTGACAGGTTGCTTGATATGTGCAGAACTGTTCCGAATGTAATTGCAGATTCACTTGCTTGTGTAGTGATAGCGAATTCAGAAGGAGAACTGAAGAGGATTGACACGACGGATGTAGCATGAGATGATTTTCAAAGAAAAATAGTTTAACATCGAATTTACAAGAATAGGACGAATTGCACGAAGGGGTTTTTATTGAAACTGTAATTTTATGGAGTAATAATTTGATATAAATTATTATGTAAGTGTAGGAAAACTGATTAATTTGTTAAAAAAAAGTTTTTACCCTCCCCCTAAATCCCCCTCCAAAGGGGGACTT
>DOWN01000200.1:0-1006 GCA_003519545.1 Bacteroidota bacterium | reverse complement strand
TCCCCCTCCAAAGGGGGACTTTAACAGAAAATGGTTTATATAGGGAAAATGGAACGAGTAGGAATTTTTGATAGAATAAAAATGTTATTAAAAAGTATGAAAAGAATAATATTAATAATTTGCGGGTTGCTTTTAGGTTGTTCAAAAGGCAACAGTTCGGAGAGTTCCGAAAATAAAATTTTAAATATGAAAAACGAACCAATCAATATTTCTGATGTGACCGTTAAAAATATGGACGGTCAGGATGTAAAATTATCAGATTATAAAGGGAAGGTATTAATGATTGTTAATGTAGCATCTTATTGCGGATATACGAAACAATATTCAGGGCTACAGGAGATTTATGAAAAATATAGTCCTCAGGGATTTGAGATACTTGCATTCCCCTGTAATGATTTTGGAAATCAAGAACCGGGATCGATTGATGAGATAAGAACTTTTTGTGAGACTAAGTATAAAACAACTTTTCCAATGTTTGATAAAGTAAGTATTATAGGTGATGGTAAGAGTGAATTATATTCAAAGTTAATAAATTATGAACCTTCAGGAGATGTGTCCTGGAATTTTGAAAAGTTTGTGATTGATAAAGACGGAAATGTAGTTGGCAGGTTTAAGAGTAAGATTACTCCTCAGGATGAAATGATTACCGGATTGATAGAGAAAGAGTTAGGGAAGTAAAAGTTTTGTGAAAGAATTTTCGGTAGATTAAAAATTTTTATTTCAAATTATTTAATACAAACATTTTTAATGTTGTTCAAACATAAAATCGCCATCTTAGCTGTTTGATCATCTACTTTATAATTATGATATCTTGCAGTTCTACAAGTATCATATAACCATCTGTAAAAAGAACTAATATGTTTAATATAAGTCGAGACTAACTCAATAGTAACATTATGAAGTGCCGGTCTGGGAAGTTGTAATGTTTTATAATACTGACTTAAATTTTCATATTTGTTTTCATCTTTCGTCAATGGAAACAATTTAAAATTGACGTAATGTAAAC
>DOWN01000067.1 GCA_003519545.1 Bacteroidota bacterium | reverse complement strand
GGACAGACCCTCATATCTGGAAATCAGGTAAGGCAAGGGAATATTTTAATAATCTTGATTTATCAGAAGCGGAAGAATTATTGGAGGAATTCAGTTCAAGAGAAAACTATATGCATCTGCAGTCGGTGAGCAACAGAAAATTTTTTATAAGGAAAAAATGTATAGAATATCTGACAGAAAATCCAAACGGTCAGATTTTATTTTTTGGTGCAGGTATATCACCGATGTCAATTGAACTTGCCGAATTTTTTCCGGATGCAAAAATTTTTGATATTGATAAATATTTAATGAATGAGAAAAAAGATTTGGTAAGTGATTCTGTTGCTAATATAAAGTTTATTGAATGTGACATAAGCGACACTGAAAAATTAAAAAATGAATTAAACAAAAATTCATTTGAAGAAAAAGAATTTTTAGGAGTTTTCGAAGGGATAACTTATTATTTAAAACCGGAGCATTTAAAAAATTTATTTATGTTCAGCAAATCTTTAAATGCCGGTATCACAGGAGATTTCGGATTAAAACCGGAAATCGTTGATTCACATAACAGAATTTTCGGAGTTGATGTTTTCGATAAAATTAAAAATTTTGTTCAAGGAACAGAAGTTAATTTTTATACTCCGGATGAATTTAAGAGTTTAATAATTGAATCAGGATTTAAAGAGTTTAACAGATTCAAATTTGATGCCATTCAGACAGAACGCACAGGCACACCTCAACCATTTGAAGGTAAAGAACCCGGATGGATTAGTATGTTTACTGCGAAGTAAAAATTATTTTTTTTTCTTAGTTGTATTTAATACCGATTCATAATAATCAATCCACTCTTTAGGTTTAATTTTTTTCGCTAACTCCCCGATTAATTTTATAGGCACATCTTTAGGTTTTTTAAATTTTATACAACTCTTTCCGATATCTAATTTTTTATCCGAATATTTTTTCCATTCAGTTTCAAACCAACTTCTTAATTTATCATCATACATAGCCATATGATATATTGCTATATGATTTTTTTGAGATGCGATGTTTATGAATGGAAGAGGTAGTTTTGGATCGCAGTGATATCCGTCCGGATAAATGGAATGAGGGACTACATATCCAATCATTCCGTAACTGATTGTTTCTTCAAATCCTTTGGGGAGATTTTTTGAAAAAACGTCTCTGATTTCAGAAATTATTTTTTGTCTGTCCTCAGGTAATGAGGTAAGATAGTCTTTGACTGATACTGATTTTGTTGACATAATATTATAGATAAAAATTTTTATTTAAAAATATTTCCCATTCTTGATCGGTATCCGGAATTTTAATATCAAAAGTTTCACATTTATCTTTATAATAATTTTTTAAAAGTGAGATTACTTCGTCTTCGCCAATTTCAGTTCTGAATGTTTCTTTTACAGGAAAAGTATCACCGCCGTGATGAATAAATTTTTCATTTTTGAATTCAAGTATGGCATAATATTCTTTATTACCCGCAATTGTTTTTTCTTTATGAATTTTAAGATAATCAACCAAAGGATGAGAATAATTTTCAGGTCTTTTCATTTGTTTCAAGCAGAGAAATTAAAAATTTAAATACTGAATCGAATTTTACTGCAGAAGTATTTAAATCGTTTAACAAGTCATTCTTAACATTATAATCAATTTCATTATCCATTAATAGTTTAGAAATACTCAATACATTTGCCATAGGAGCACGTAAATTATGTGAAACAACAAATGCAAATTTTTCCAGAGATATATTTCTTTGAATTAAATCATTAAGCAAACGTTTTCTCTCATCATCTGATTGTCTATTATCAAGATAAGATTTAATCATAGAACAAATAAGATTAAGCAAGTTTCTTTCTTCTTTTAAAAAAGGTCCTTCGGATTCATTAGGTTTTTGAGATGTATAAATTATTTCCAGTTTAAAAATTTTTCCCGATGAAATTTTAAATTCACAAGATTGTTTCCATTCGGAGTTATCAAGATAATTTGATGATTTATAAATTTTATCTTCAAATAAAATTCTGCACTCTGTTATTTCCGGATATTGCCAACCCTCAGGAATTACCGATAATATTTTACCGAATATTTTACTAAGTTCAGTTTCTGTATCCTGCAATATTGTGCTTACTTTATTAAGTAATGTTAATTCTTTAACTCTTTCGTTTAAATCGTATATTGCTTTTTCTTTTTCAACTTCAGAAAACTTATGAACAGTTATATCCTGAACGAGAGACAGAACTGACTGGGCTTCACCTTTTTTATTTCTTGTGATTGAATTGAACCATCTGCAAAATATAATTTTATTATTCTTTGTTAAATTTCTCGATTCATTGGTGTTTGTCTTGATTTTACTTTGCAAAAGTAAATTGACATTTTCCAGCATTGAATTTAAATCTTCTTGCGGAATAATTTTTTTGTTCATATTTTTTCCGACCGATTCAGAAGATTTCCATCCGAAAATATTTTCTGCCTGTTTATTCCAGTAAATTACTTTTGAATTCTTGTCCCATTCAATAACACCAAGCGAAGTATTATTCAATAAATCCAATAAAATATTATACTGATTTTTGAATACACTTTTAGGTTTAATGGATTTTGATTCTAAATTATGAGATAGTTTTGTTTTAGCGGGAGTTTTTTTGACTCTTGTTTTCTTTAACTTTTCTTTTTTTAAAGAAGGCTTAATTATATTTGATGATTTTTTATTTTTTAACAACAGTCATATTGTTTTGTAATAAAAAAGTTAATTTAAAAATCCTAAATTTACAATTCAACCAAAAATAATATGTTATTAATTTTTAACGGATAAATTTTTTATCCAGTTTTGTTCATTTTCAGTTAATTTTATTTTTTCAGGTGTTAAACCATCCTCCGGCATATACCAGTCAAGTTGTGAATAAAAATCTTTGACATTTTTATTGTTGAATTTCATTCCTCTAAGTGCATAAGGGAAATTTTTTAACACTTCCAAAGATTCATTGTCTATGGCTGATTGCAAACGGTCATAAAATTCAATAGAATATGGCAGATAACCTGATCTATAATCGAATTCATCTGAATGGTCATAAGCATAATAAGGCGGTGAATAAATAAATAATTCACCCGCAGGTTTAAAATTAATTTTTTTAAAGATTAATTCACCAGTCTGCGAATAGAATCTAAAATTGTCTTTGCCTAAATATCCCAAATAATTTTCACCTACATTAACATATTTACCTTTACCTTTAATTTTCCAATCTGAAGCATTATCAAAAAAAGAACTGTTTATAATTACATCAGAGAATTGATTTAGTTTTAAGTTGAGAGTAAAATCATCAATTTGTCTGTTAGCCCATCTGTTAGCGGCTGTTAATACATATTCAAGACTGTAATGTGAATCTGTTGAAGTGGATGAATTGAAAATGTATGTATGAATTATTTTATTTGATCCTTTTTTAAAAGGTGCTTTAAAATGATAAACATAGTTAAAATCAACTTCATTTGGATTTTCCATTTCTGAAATAACCTGAGCAGCCGATTTAGAAATAAATTTTCCGTTTACATAATATAAACTGTCGGAAACAATTGCAACTTCATAAGGAACAGACTCATCATTCATATTTACGGTAAACTCAAATATATAAGGATGAGCCCCATTAACAGGAGTACCATTAGCATCTCCGCTTGGTGATAATGCTTCAAATCCTACATCAATAGTTCGTTCATTACCGGGATTAAATAAATCGTATTCAACTTTAACTTTGAATTTGTAATCATCAATTCGTTCAATAGTCAAAACTTCTTTTTTAAGAGAAATTTCCGATTCAAACATTGGAATCAATTGATTGCCTCTCATAAAAAAGACACCATCATTAGAGTAGATTTTAACCGGAGTTAAATAAATCGCAAAAATTAAAATGAACAAAAACTTTTTCATATTAATATATTAAGTTTGGAGAAAGCCATTTTTCAATTTCATTTACTTCCATATTTTTACGTTTCGCATATTCTTCTATCTGATCTTTATTTATTTTACCGAGTCCGAAATATTTCGATTCAGGATGTGAGAAATATAATCCGCTCACAGAAGAAGCAGGATACATTGCCAAAGATTCTGTTAATTTTATGCCGGCATTTTTCTCGGCATTCAATAAATCAAAAAGTATCCATTTTTCAGTATGATCAGGACATGCAGGATATCCGGGAGCCGGTCTGATACCTCTGTATTTCTCAGCAATTAAATCTTCGTTAGTTAAAGATTCATTTTTTTCGTAACCCCAGATTTCAGTTCTGATTTTTTTATGCATAAGTTCTGCAAATGCCTCAGCAAGTCTATCAGCAAGTGACTTTAATAAAATAGAATTATAATCGTCTTTGTCTGCATCAAACTCGGCTAATTTCTTTTCAATTCCATGACCTGCAGTTACTGCAAAGCCACCGATATAATCTTCAAGTTTGGAATCTTTCGGTGCAATAAAATCTGCAAGTGCTAAATTAGGCTGAGACTTTACTTTTTTATTTTGTTGTCTTAAAGTATGAAACTTATTTATTAATTTCAATCCTTCTATATCAGAATATAACTCAATATCATCTCCAACTGAATTTGCTCTCCATATACCAACGACACCTTTCGCAGTAAGCCATTTTTCATCAATTAATTTTTTTAACATATTTTTCGCATCCAAAAATAAATTTGTTGCTTGTTCACCTACAATTTTATCAGTTAATATTTCAGGATATTTTCCTGCAAGTTCCCAAGTTCTGAAAAATGGTGTCCAGTCAATGAATTCAGAAATTTCTTCCAATGAATAATCATCAAAAACTTTTATTCCGGTAAATTGAGGCTTAGGAGGATTGTAACTTTCCCATTCAATCTGAAGTTTATTTTTAACCGCTTCATTATAACTGATTAGATTTTTTTCTGTTTTATTTTTAGCGTGATGATTTCTTAAATTTTCATATTCCTGTTTTATAGAATGAACAAATTTTTCTTTATTATCACTTAATAGACTGTTAACAACGGGCACAGATCTTGAAGCATCAAGCACATGGATAGCAGGACCACCTTTATAGTTCTGTTCAATTTTTACTGCCGTATGCACTTTAGAAGTTGTTGCACCTCCAATTAATAGAGGTAGATGAAATCCTTCCCTATCCATTTCTTTAGCAACATGCACCATTTCATCAAGAGACGGAGTAATCAATCCGCTTAATCCGATAATATCAACTTTTTCAGTTCTTGCTGCTTCAAGTATTTTTTCAGAAGGAACCATAACACCTAAATCAACAATTTCATAATTATTACATCCCAATACAACACCTACAATATTTTTTCCGATATCGTGGACATCACCTTTAACCGTAGCCATTAATATCTTACCTTTAGGTTTAGAGTCGGCAGTTTTTTCTGCTTCAATAAAAGGAGTAAGATATGCCACTGCTTTTTTCATAACTCTAGCAGATTTTACAACTTGAGGAAGAAACATTTTCCCCTGTCCGAATAAATCACCTACAATATTCATCGCGTCCATAAGAGGACCTTCAATTACTTTCAATGGTCTTTCATATTTAACTCTTGCTTCTTCAATGTCCTGATCTATAAATTCAACTATCCCTTTTACAATAGCATGTTCAAGTCTTTTTTCAACAGTTTCATTTCTCCACTCGTTTTCAACAACTTTCTCTTTTCCTTTTGCTTTCACTTTCTCGGCAAACTCTACAAGTCTCTCTGTCGCATCAGGTCTTCTGTTTAACAATACATCTTCAACGTATTCCAATAAATCTTTCGGAATGTTTTCATAAATTTCTATCATACCTGCATTAACAATACCCATATCCAGTCCGGCTTTTATTGCATGGTATAGAAAAGCGGAGTGCATTGCTTCCCTTACATAATCATTGCCTCTGAATGAAAAAGAAATATTACTTACACCTCCGCTAACTCTTGCGGAAGGCAAGTTTTCTTTAATCCATTTAGTTGCATTAATGAAATCAACTGCATAATTATTATGCTCATCAATTCCCGTAGCAACAGTTAAGATATTCGGATCAAAGATTATATCTTCCGGCTGAAAGCCAACTTTTTTTACTAATATATCATAAGCCCTTTTACAAATTTCAATTCTTCTTTCATAAGTATCTGCCTGACCTTTTTCATCAAATGCCATTACAATTACAGCGGCACCATACATTTTAACTTTTAACGCACTCTCAATAAATTTTTCTTCTCCTTCTTTAAGAGAAATAGAGTTAACGATTCCTTTTCCTTGAATACATTTTAATCCTGCTTCGATAACTGACCACTTGGATGAGTCAATCATAATTGGAACTTTAGCAATGTCCGGCTCTGAGGCAATTAAGTTTAAAAATTTTGTCATTACTTCTTCGGAGTCTATCATTCCCTCATCCATATTTATATCAATTATCTGAGCACCATTTTCCACCTGTTGTTTAGCTATAGAGAGAGCTTCTTCAAAATTTCCCGAAATAATTAATTTTTTAAATTTTGCAGAACCTGTAATGTTAGTTCTCTCACCAATATTAATAAAATTACTTCCGTCATAAACAGCAAGAGGTTCAAGTCCGCTATAGTGAGGATATTTTTTTAATTTAGGAGCAACTCTTGGTTTATATTTTTTTGCAACTTCCGCAATTGCTTTAATATGTTCCGGTGTAGTACCACAACAACCACCAACCATATTAAGAAGTCCCTCTTTTAAAAATTCTTCAATTTGATGCGCAGTTGATTCTGGAGTTTCATCATACTGACCAAACTCATTCGGTAATCCTGCGTTTGGATATGCAGTAATAAAAAGTTCAGACTTTTCAGATAAATCAGATATATGCGGTCTGAGTTTATTTGCACCTAATGCACAGTTGAAACCGATAGAAAGAATATCTAAGTGAGTAACTGAATATAAAAATGCTTCGGCAGTTTGACCGGAAAGTGTTCTTCCGCTATCATCAGTAATAGTTCCTGAAACCATCACCGGTAACTTAACATTTTTTTCATTAAAATATTTTTGAATCGCAAAAAGAGCCGCTTTACAATTAAGTGTATCAAAAACAGTTTCAACAAGTAAAATATCCACACCACCTTCAACAAGACCTGAAACTGCTTCATAATAAGAATTCATAACTTCATCAAAAGTCACTGCTCTGAATCCGGGATCGTTAACATCAGGAGAAAGTGAAAGTGCTTTATTCATTGGACCCATAGCACCTGCGACGAATCTCGGCTTATCAGGAAATTTTAAATTGTATTCATCCGTAACTTCTTTCGCAATTTTTGCAGATTCAAAATTTAATTCATAAACGAGGTCTTCAAGTTTATAATCTGCCTGAGAAAAAGAAGTTGAATTAAAAGTATTAGTTTCAATTATATCCGCTCCTGCATCTAAATATTCTCTGTGAATTGATTTAATAATTTCCGGCTGAGTGATTGATAGTAAATCATTATCACCTTTCAAAGTATGTTCAAAGTTTTTGAATCGTTCTCCTCTGAATTGTTCTTCAGAAAGATTATGCCTTTGAATCATAGTGCCCATAGCACCATCGAGAATTAATATTCTTTCTTTTAAAAGATTTTTTAAAATT
>DOWN01000015.1:910-5506 GCA_003519545.1 Bacteroidota bacterium | reverse complement strand
CTGAATTTTATTTTTAAGAACTTCAAATACTTTTTTACTTGAATCATTAAAAACCAATTCTTTAAACTCTTCAGGAATTTCAATTTTTTCTTTAGTGAATATTTTTACTTTTTCAGGAATCTGATCTAACCTGTCAAGATAAACTCTGATTGCGGATAATATTAATTTCAGTTTTTCTTTGTCATTTAAATCAAGACCTGTATTATTAAAATACGGAAGACTAAGATTTAATAATTCATCAAGATTATAATTTTTAATATACTCATTATTCATCCAGTTTAGTTTATCCAAATTAAACACTGCACCTGAAGACTGAACTCTGTCAATTGTGAAATTTTCAATTAACTCATTTATAGAAAAAATTTCTTTTGAAACACCGTCTTTTTCTGATGGATGCCAGCCGAGTAAAGCAACAAAGTTAATAAGTGCTTCTTTCAAATATCCTTTTTTAATAAAATCTTCAACAGCAACATCACCTTGTCTTTTGCTCAATTTAGATTTATCCGTGTTTAATAGAAGCGGAACATGAGCCATACTGGGGATTTCCCAACCAAACGCATTATACAGAATTATATGTTTTGGTACGGATGTTATCCATTCTTCACCTCGAATAATATGAGTAATTTTCATTAAATGATCATCAACTACATTGGCAAGATGGTATGTCGGAAATCCATCGGATTTAAGTAGCACCTGATCATCAACCTGATTAGAATCGAATTTAATAATTCCTTTTACCGCATCAGTAAATTTAATTTCTTCATTCAAAGGGACTTTTAATCTTACAACATAAGGTTTTCCTGAATTTAAATTTTCATCAATTTCTTTTTGTGTTAAATTTCTCGCACGTCTGTCATAAGCGGTTTGTTTTCCCTCAAGTTGCTGTAATCGTTTCATTTCTTCAAGTTCTTCAGGAGTTTCAAATGCGTAATACGCAAAACCTTTTTGAATCAATTCATCACAATATTTTTTATATATATCAAGTCTTTCAGACTGATAATAAGGACCATAATCACCTCCGATGATAGGACCTTCGTCATAATCAATTCCGAGATTTTTTAAAACTTCAACAAGATTTTCAACCGCACCTTCCACAAGTCTCGTCCTGTCAGTATCTTCTATTCGAATTATAAATTTTCCGTTAAAGTGCCGGGCAAAAAGATAATTAAATAATGCAGTTCTAAGAGAACCAACATGGACATAACCTGTCGGAGAAGGTGCAAACCTTACTCTGACTTCATTACCGTTATTCGTTAAATTTTCAGACATACGTAATTGTTAATTATTATTAATTATTAAAACAAATTCACCTTTAATTTTTAAAGATTGTATATTTTTGTTAATATCAGAAATTCTTCCTCTGATAAACTGTTCATAAATTTTTGTAAGTTCCCTTCCGATAGAAATTTCTTTATTTCCAAAAAATTTAATTACTTCGGATAGTAATTTTACAATCCGGTATGGTGACTCATAAATAACTATCAGAGATTTAATTTTAGAAAGTTCAGTTAAAGTTTTTTCACGTCCTTTTTTCTGAGGTAAAAAACCCTGAAAATAGAAATTCTTAATTTTGAATCCCGATAAAACAAGAGAATGAATCAAAGCCGAACAACCCGGGACAGATTTTACTTTAATACCGTTTTCTATACATTTATTGACTAAAATTCCACCGGGATCAGAAATGCAAGGAGTACCGGAATCGGAAACAATTGCCATTGATAAACCGGAGTTAAGTTTTTCAATAGTGTCGTCTAACCTTATTAATTCGTTTCTTGAATAAAAACTTATAAGTTTATTTTTTATATTATACTTAGATAATAATATTGAAGTTTTTCTTGTATCCTCACAAAGAATTGAATCTACATTTTTTAGAACAAATAAAGCCCTAAAAGATATATCTTCAAGATTTCCAATCGGGGTTGAAACTATGTATAAAGTGTTTGGCTCAATACTTAATTTCGAGAACTTTTTCTCCGTGTATATATCATACTCAGCAATCAAAGTACAATTTTTCTTAATTTTGAAGATAAATAATCAATTGAAAGAACGAGTGCTATAATCGTGATTAATATAATAGATACCTCTTGATATCTAAATAACATCATATACTGGTTTAGTAAAAATCCAATACCACCTGCACCGACCAATCCCAGCACAACAGCGGCTCTAATATTTAATTCAAAACGGAACAGGAAATAAGAAATAAAGTAAGGCATAACCTGTGGCAATACAGCCCATCTAATAATTTCAGTTTTTGATGCACCGACAGATTCAAGTGCTTCAACCGGACCTTTATCAATAGTTTCAATTGATTCATAAAAGAGTTTACCGAGCATACCGATTGAATGAATTGCAAGGGCTAATACACCCGGAAAGGGACCTAATCCGACAGCAGAAACAAAAATTAATGCAAAAATCAGAATATCAATAGAACGTGTAACGTTAAAAATTAACTGGGTGAACCATCTGAATATTTTACCAATAATAGATTTTTCACTTGTAAGATTTCTTGCGGCAAAAAAACTTAAAGGAAAAGCGATCAACGCGGAAAGAATAGTTCCGATTAAAGCAAGTTGTATCGTTATGATTACCGCTTCAAGAACCTGAGGAAATATGGAAAAATCGGGAGGAAATAATCCTTTTAAAAATTTCCACATATTAGGTAAGCCGTCAATTAGTTTAGGAATTGAAAATTCAACGGCACTGAAAGAAATAAAAACAACTTGTAATAAAATTACTGTAAGGAGAATTTTATTAAGTTTTTTTGTGAATTCAAACTTACCCGGTTTTAAAATTAATTCCTTTTCCATTCGTAAAATTATAAATTTTCCAATTCTTTTTTATCCTGTTTATAAATATGTTCAATTGTGTGATGATCTAAATCATTCGGTTTTCCGTCAAATACAATTTCACCTTTATTAAATCCAATTATCCTGCTTGAATATTTTTTTGCATATTCAATAACGTGAACATTCAAAAGGATCGTAATATTATTTTCAGAATTAAATTTTTTTAGCAAGCCAAGTATTACATCGGACAGTTTAGGATCAAGAGAAGCCATAGGTTCATCTGCAAGAATTACATCAGGTTCTTGAACAACTGCTCGAGCAATAGCGACTCTTTGTTGTTGACCGCCTGAGAGATTATCAGCACGGACTTTTAATTTTTCAATAAGACCTACTTCATTTATGTAATGTTTCGCTTTTTCAATATCTTCTTTTGAAAATTTACCCAATACATTTTTCCAAACTGAGTTATATCCTATTCTGCCAATTAGAACATTATTTAACACAGAAATATTTTTAACAAGATTAAACTGCTGAAAAATAAATCCGATTTTTCTTCTTATATCTCTTAACTGATGTTCAGCGTATTCCGTAATATCTTCACCATTAAATATCATTTTTCCTTTTGATATTGTATTCATTCTGTTGATACATCTGAGGAAAGTTGATTTTCCTGCTCCGCTAAGACCAATAATAGAAACGAATTCACCTTTATCAATTTTAACATTAACATCTTTTAATGCAAAAACTTCTTTAGTGTGATCTGTTGCCGGATATATTTTAGATAAATTTATTGCTTCTATCATTTTTCAGGCTGAACATTTAAAATTTTTCCTGCATCTCTAACTATATCATACTCTTCAGACCTTGCGGGAACAAAACTTTCCCTGTCAAAAGATTTTATGATTTGTTTTCCTTCTTCTGTTTTTGTTATGTTCAAAAGGAAGTCAATTATTTTTTGAGTCTTCTCAGGGTTATTTGTTTTATAATCTTTTCTCACAGTAAAAACATCCATAGGAATTTTTTCAGTATAATAAATTGCTTTAATCATTTTAACATCTGCCGAATCTTTCAGGTATCTGTCCCAAGCACCGCTTATATTTTCATTATCATTTGCAAAGGTTGCTCCGGCATCAACTTTTTTATTAAACACCGATAAGACAACGGCATCATGTCCGCCTGCGTTCAATTCCTCACTAAAAAAAGTTTTATCATTATCGCTTTTGAGTATTCCTTTTTTTATTAAATCTGCTTTTGGAAAAATATATCCGCCTGCTGAAGTTGGCTGTGCCCATGCAATAGATTTTCCTCTTAAATCCTGAATGGATTCTATTCCCGAATCTTTTCTGACAATGATAGCACTGTAATAATAATCTTTGCCCTGTCTTGTTGTTTTTAACAACAACTCCGCATTAGCAAGTTTTTCTGCTTCAGTAAAAGCGAAAGGAGGAAATGTAGCGAAATCAACCTGATTAGATTTCATTGCTTCAATAAGAGTATTATAACTTGTTGAAATAAATATTTTTACATTCAGTCCGGTTTCTTTTTTAATCATAGCGGCAAGATTATCCGCATTAGTCTGAACGACATCAGAGTTTTCAGATGGGACAAATCCAAAAATAGCATCATAATATTCCTGTTTTTTAGTTGACTGAGTGAACATAACATAGTTAAGAAACAGAAATATTAAAATAAGAAAAACAGTTGTTACCGGTGATTTCAAATAAGATTTTTTATTAATATAAAGAATTTAGATTTCAATTTAAGTTATGATTAAAATCTCAATTTGAGGTTAATTTATTTATTTGAT
>DOWN01000015.1:0-793 GCA_003519545.1 Bacteroidota bacterium | reverse complement strand
TTTGATTTAAGAATATTTTCATATAGATGCCAATCTCCTGACGATCTGATAATTTGAAAATTTTCAAACGGTCGAGAGGTTGAGTCTCTTGTCAGTAAATAATCAACATCCTTATAACCCGGCGGATTATAAATTTTAAAAATATCTACCCATGCATTATGTGGAGGTAAAATATTCATATCAACTCCGTTTTTTCTGCGAATAAAAGAATATCTGTAATCCAAATTTCCATTTGCGGTAATTCCCTTGTTCCAAATGGTATAATAATTCTGAAAATGAATGTAAACATAACTATTCCTGAATTTCGCATCAAACATAAGTCCTGCGAGTGTATGATTATTCTCCTGAGGGAAAATATCTTCGGTAAAAAATCTTGATTCTTTTTTAAAATCAGAAAAATAATTAAAAGAGACAACCGTGTGCAAACATAGAAGAACAATTCCAATTAAAAAATATTTTTTCATATTTATATAACAGGAAAAAACACTCAACATCACTATTGATACAAGCATTACAAAAATTAAAAATCTCTGATAGATTATATTTTGACCTGGAATATTATCGGGAAGAGTAAAAAATAAAATAAATGAAATTATCCCAAAAATTAAAAAATATTTATTGTTACCTTCAAGAGAAATTAAAAGAATTTCATTCCGTTTTTTGAAAAGAAAAATGATTAAAGGTAAAAATATAAATATAGAGAATAATAATGTAAATATAAGCCCCGGAGTTTCGGGAATCCAAAAGAAGTTTTCAAGTACAAATAAATCTATGAATCTCTGATAATACATCA
>DOWN01000112.1 GCA_003519545.1 Bacteroidota bacterium | reverse complement strand
CAATTAATGATTCCCAAGTCATCAGTCCCCTGCCGATATCAGGCTGATTTGAAACAACAAAAGAATTTACATTAAGTTTTTCAAGAACAGGAATAAAATCTAAAAAATCTTTTTTAAAATTATATTCATCTGCAGAACGGGGAGAAGATATCAGACCGTTTTCACGGATAACAACTTCATTAATAACTCCATCTCTGTCGAATAATAAATTTTTAAATTGCAATTCTAACCGGTTTATTTTGTTTTGAAGATTTATAAATATTTTCAATTATAACATTAGCCATAAATCCGTCAGTATGATTGCCAAGAAATTCTTTTCCTGTTTTGATTGCTTTTTTAAATTCAGTCCATTCTTTTTTCCAGCTATAATCAATTTTTGGATATGTAATTTTTTTGATTACCGGTACACCACCTTCGGGTTTTCTTAAACCGAGTTCAATACTTTCATTTCCATAACTTCCTCCGAGACCTTCTATTTTTATGTATCCTTTTTTTCCAAATATTTCGAGAAGAAATTTATTTTTCCAGTTTGTCCAACTCACATTAAACTGAATATCAATTCCCGATTTTGATTTCATATAAACAAAAGCATTATCTTCAACTTTCATATTCCAGAATTTTGTATCAACTTTTCCAAATAATTCTTTAATATCTCCCGCGAACCATCTGCATAAATCTATAATATGAACACCTTGATCAAGTAATTCACCGCCACCGCATAATTCTTTTGAAGCCCGCCATTCTTTTTCCATTCCGTTTCTTCCACCGTGACCATAAACTGCTCGGATAAACATTACATCACCAATAAGTTTTTTATCCATATACTCACGTGCTTTCAGCATAGCAGGATGAAACCGGTGGTTAAATCCTGTTTTAAGAACGAGATATTTTTTATGTAATGCTTTTTGCTTTTTTAGTACATCAAGCATTTCGGCGGATTCTTTGGCATTTCTTCCGAGTGGTTTTTCTGCCAGCACACTAACTCCGTTTTTCAATGCATATATAACAATATCTTTTATATATTTATTAACTACAGCGACAACAACTGCATCAGGTTTAGTTTCCGAAATTAATTTTTTATAATCAGAATAAAATTTTGTTTTTAAATTTCCGGCTAATTTTTTTCCGATTGTAGCATTGACATCGCAAACTCCAACAATTTTATCAATTTTATCAATTGCATTTGCTCTTTTATTTCCAATCAATCCGCAGCCGATTATACCAAGTTTCATATTTTTTTAAAAAAGTTTTTATTATCAATTCTTCTTAAAGTTGCAAAATCTTTATCACTTAGAAGCGTATTTTTAAATTCAGTTGATTTCCAGTCATCCCAAGGAGCGGAAATAAATTTTCCTGTTATACCGTCAGACTCATCAGAGAGTAAAAAAGATGTTAACTCTGCTGCTTTTTCAGGAGGGACACCTCCGGACTCAACCTGTTTTTTCGTATTTTCAAAAAATCCTTTTCCGACTAAATCAGGGTTTTGATTTAAAGTTTGAGAGTGTAAACGTGTTACAACAAAACCGGGAGCGACACAATTGATATCAAAATTTTCATCGGCAAGTTCAATTGCAAGATTTTCTGTTAATCTAACGATCGCAATTTTACTTGTAGCGTAAGCGGAATAGTTAGCAAACGGAGTAGCCGCTCCGCCACCGGAATAGTTCACAATTTTTTTTCTTCCCGTTGATTTCATTACAGGTGCAAAAGCGTTGCACATATAAACAGTCCCGAGAAAATTAATCTGAATCGTTTTTGTAAACTCATCCATATCAACAATTGTTGTTTTACCAATAGGTCCATAAATTCCTGCGTTATTTACAAGACCTGATATTTCAAGGTTTTGGTCTATACACCATTTTGCAAATTCTCTGACTGCATTTAAATCTCCGATATCAATTGAATAAGAAATACATTTTTCTTTTCCGAGAGAATCAAGTTCATCAGTTGCAGTTTTTAAATCATTTTTATTTCTTGAAGCGATTATAACTTTTGCTCCGTCCAAAACACATTGTTTTGCAATTGCAAAACCAATTCCCAGAGAACCGCCTGTAACGATAATAGTTTTGTTTTTTAAATTACTCATATTTTCTCCCCAGTGTGATTAATTTAAATCCAAGATTTGTAAGTTTATTTTTATCTGATATATTTTTTGTATCAAAAAAATATTTTTGTTTTACAGTATTTAAAGTTTTTGACCAATCAAATTCTTTAAAGTCGTTCCATTCGGTTAAAATTAACATAAGATCAGAATTTTCAGATGCTTCCTCAATAGATTTACAGATTTTGAAAAGTGGTTTAGAAGTTAATTCAGAATAATCTGCTTTTGGATCATAAGCATTAACAACAGCACCTTCAGCAATTAATAAATCAACAATTTCAAGCGGAAGACTTCTACGTAGAGTTGAAGTTCCGGGTTTATAAGTAAGACCAAAAACTGAAATTGTTTTACCATTTAAACCTCCGAGTAATTTTTTGATTTTACTGACGATTGAATTTTTTCTTTTTGAATTAGATGTATGAATGAAAGAAAATAAATCAGCAAAACCTGAACCTTCATTATTTGCAGACTCAAGAACTTTTAAATCCCTGCCAAGCGTACCGCCTGAAAACCCTATGCCCGGTGCAAGATATGCTTTAGTTCCTATTCTGTCATCAGATTTAATTCCTTTTATAACATCGGTTATATCCGCACCTTTCTCCTCACAAATTTCAGCGATATTATTTGCATATACAATACTCATTGAGAGAAAAGAATTAATTCCGTGTTTAACCATCTCTGAACTTTCAAGATTCATTGAAAGTATATTATCTGTTATTTCGCTAAAAAGAGAGATACATTTTTCTTCAACTGTCTTATCGGCAGTTCCGAGTATAATTCTACCCGGGTTCATATAACAGAAAATTGCTTCGCCTAATCTTAAATTTTCAGGTGAGTAAGCGATATCAAGAGTATTGTTTTGAGATTTTAAAATCTTTCTAAGATGAGAGCAATATCCTACAGGTGACTGTGAACTTACAATCAAAACAGAATTATTTTTCATAACGGATTTAACATCATTAACAGATTTTTCAAGAATTGAAGTATCACTTGAATCATCATCTCTTACAGGAGTATCATAAGTGAGAAAAACAAAATCACAATCTTTTAAATCATTAATGTTATCAGAAAAAGAAAGTAATCCTTTTTCTGAATTTTGAGAAATAGACTCTTCAAGTCCCGGTTCAAAAATCGGTGGAATATTTTTTTTCAGATTTTCAATACGTTTTGAATCATAATCAAATCCGATTACTTTGTGTCCGAGTGAAGACCAGCAAGAAGAAAGAACGCATCCTAAATGCCAAACACCAATTATACCAATATTTTTTTTCATTAATATAAAATTATATTTTTAAGATTAATTT
>DOWN01000055.1:869-9842 GCA_003519545.1 Bacteroidota bacterium | reverse complement strand
TCGTTGCACTCCCTCAGAATGACAAAATTGAGTGATATGCTCATAATTATAACTTATTTATAATTTTTAATTACGGTATTTTTGGAATATGAAAGTTTCCAAAGATAAAGTAAAATTAATAACGCTTGGGTGTTCAAAAAATTTAGTTGATTCAGAATTTATACTCTCACAATTAAAAAATAATGATGTTCAGATTGTTGAAGATGAAAATGATGCGGATAATGTTATCATAAATACTTGCGGATTTATTGAAAAAGCAAAAGAGGAATCAATTAATACTATCCTAAACGCCGTTAAAAGAAAAGAAGCCGGACTTTTAAAAAGAGTTTATGTTACAGGTTGCCTTTCAGACCGATACAAACCTGAACTTGAAAAAGATATTCCTGAAGTTGATAAATATTTCGGTGCAACTGATAAAAAACAAACAATCGTTAGTTTACTAAACGAATTGGGTTGTGATTATAAAAGTGAATTACTCGGAGAGAGAGAACTTTCAACTCCAAAACATTTTGCTTATTTAAAAATTTCCGAAGGATGTAACAATCCCTGTTCATTCTGTGCTATCCCTATTATGCGAGGAAAACATAAATCAAAACCACTTGATGAAATTCTAAAGGAAGCACAGATTCTCGCATCAAAGGGAGTAAAAGAAGTTATAATTATCGGACAAGATACTACATACTGGGGATTTGATTTAGATAAAAAAAGGAATATTGCAAACGTTTTGAATGAAATTTCACAGATAAATGGAATTGAGTGGATAAGACTGATGTATGCATATCCGTCACGCTTTCCAGATGAACTTGTCAAAGAAATAAGAGACAACGAAAAAATATGTAAATACATAGATATACCTGTCCAACATATTACGGATAATGTATTGAAATCAATGAGGAGAGGAATAACTCAAAAGACGCAAAAAGATTTACTACAGAAGTTACGAGATGAAATTCCGGGACTTGCAGTAAGGACAACTCTTATTACAGGATATCCGGATGAAACGGAAAAGGATTTCGAAGAGTTAAAGGAATATATTACCGATTATAGATTTGACAGACTTGGAGTATTTACATATTCAAATGAAGAAGGCACTTATGCGGCAAACATACCGGATAGAATTCCGTATAAGGAAAAACTGAGAAGACAAAAAGAACTTTTAGATATACAAAAGAAAATTTCCGAAGAAAACAACAAAAATACAACCGGAAAGGAACTGAAAGTTTTAATTGACAGA
This sequence comes from Bacteroidota bacterium, assembly GCA_003519545.1. Lineage (GTDB taxonomy): Bacteria > Bacteroidota > Ignavibacteria > Tepidaquicellales > Tepidaquicellaceae > UBA9002. The sequence continues at coordinate 8,608 of DOWN01000055.1, read as the reverse complement.
ATGGAAAATGATTATTACATTGGAAGAAGTTACAAAGACGCCCCTGAAGTTGACCAGGAAATATTTGTCTCCCCAACAAATAGATCTTTGCGAACCGGTGAGTTTTATAATGTCAGAATATATGATTATGAAGAATTTGACCTCTTTGGAGAGGTAATATAAAGGAGATAAAATGAAAATTTTAAACAAATTATTCTTAATAGTAATGATTTTGTTATCTGTTAATCTCATTACACCCGGCAATTCTTATTCACAATTAGAGAATCAAAGCATACAGAATCTTAATTATGGCAAAGAATATTTTTTCTTTGACCCGTTAATTTTTTATCCTATTGATGCAGACGGAAAAGGCAGACTGGATGTATATATTGAGATACCGCTTGAAAATTTACAATTTAAATTTATAAGTTCAGAAAACAAATATAATTCAAACATAGATTATTCCATCAAAGTAACCGATGATCAGAACAGAGCGGTTGTGAATGAAAAATTTAATTCAGTTATAAGTTATAAAAAAGATGACAAGACTAAAAATAAATGGAACTCTGAATATATAATTAAAACATTTACACTTGCCCCGGGAAATTACAAAGTGGAAGTTACTCTCGAAGATAAAAATACAAGTAAATCATTGAGCAAAAGTTCAGACATAAAAGTTTTAGAGACAGAACCGGAAGGTATAAATGTAAGTGACGTAATGCTTGTTTCAAATTATGAAGATGGTGCAGACGGTAAAAAATCAATTACACCACTTGTAACAAAAAATGTCGGAGGTAATAAACAGTTTTATATATTTTATGAGATTAATAATCTCACCGGAAAAGATGAGAATAAAATTTTTGATTTCAAAATTACAAAGATAGATAACGAGAAGAAAAATCTTATTGCAAGCGGAACTTTTGATTATCTGCTTAAACCGGGAAAAAATCAGAAAATTGAAAAGTTCAATGCGGAACAATTTTTAACCGGTGACTACAATTTAGAAATAACAGACAGAACAAATAGTAATGTCATTGCGGATAAAGATTTTATGTTCAGATGGACAGATATGCCTGTTACTATTAAAGATTTAGATGAAGCGATTCAGCAATGTATTTATATAGCAGATGCAACTGAATTTGAAAAATTAAGACTTGCAAAAACAAGGGTAGAGAAAGAAAAAGAATTTATTGCATTTTGGAAATCGAAAGATCCGACACCTAACACAGCTAAAAACGAAGTGATGATAGATTATTACAACCGTATAAAAATATCAAACGAAAGATACAGCACACATTTTGCCGGTTGGAAAACAGATATGGGAATGGTTTATATATTATTCGGAGATCCAAACAATATAGAGCGTTCGCCTTTTGGAGACAATACAAAACCATACGAAGTTTGGGATTACTATGATATTAACAGAAGATTTATTTTTGTTGATAACACGGGTTTTGGAGATTACAGACTTACAGAGCCAATTTGGGATGTGAACAGAAGATCTTATTAATTAAGTTTTGCTCTTTTACCGAGATATTTAATAAGTGCTTTATCAAACGACATTTCGGTTGATAAAATTTCATAATCAATTCCGTTATTTCGTAATTCCCTCTTATAATTTTCTATAAATTCCTTAATTGTTTCTTTGTATGCTTTTTGAATTGCGAAAGGCTGAGAGAAAAGTTCTTCATTAGTTTCAATATCTACAAGTGTTACCGGATTACCTTCCAGAAAATTCATTTCAACAGGATCGAGAATTTGAAAAACAATAACTTCATTTTCTTTAAATCTGAAATGTCTCAATGATTTTATAACTTCTTCCGGATTGTCAAATAAATCACTGATAATAATTACAAGACCTCTTCTTTTTATTTTAGATGCAATTTCATTAAGCGATGCAGCGGTTCCTGTTTTACCTTCAGATTTCAAAGATGATAATTCCCTTAATATAGAATTCAGATTTACATTAGTTGCTCTCGCCGGTAAAAAGGATCTAATTTTTTCGTCATAAGTGGTTAAAGAAATCGCATCACGTTGAAGTAACATCATATAAGCGAGTGAAGCAGCAAGATAAGAACCGTATTCAATTTTTTTAATATAATTGGCAGGATTATTCGAAATTTTTTTTCTGAATTTGTTTAAAATGTTATCAGTAGAATTTTTTGAGTTTTCGGACGAACTGAAATCCATTGATTTGCTTATATCAAGCAATATATAAGATTTCAAATTTGTTTCTTCTTCAAATTGTTTGATATAATATCTGTCAGTTCTTGCGAAAATTTTCCAATCAAGAAATTTAATATCATCTCCCGGCATATACTGGCGATGTTCTGCAAATTCAACACTGAATCCGTGATATGGAGATTTATGAAGACCTGCCATAAAACCTTCTACCATTAACTTTGCTTTAAGTTCTAAGTTAGAAAGTCTTGCTACAACTTCAGGAAGCAGATATTTTTTTATGTCAGGTTGGTTCAAATTTATTGATAAAATAAAAAACCGCCCGAGGGCGGTTTTGAAAAATTACTTAGTTTCTTTTTTTACATCTTTATTAGGGTCATCAGTTTTTGGTTCGACCTTTTCAATTTTTACATCAGGACTTGTTTTGGTTTCAGTGTTTTTATCACCTGCAGTATTATTCTGAGATTCTACTTTTTTAATTAAATCTTCAATTGAACCGCCGGTTTTTAAATTTTCAAGCATAACTTTTGCAGATTCACTGAATTTTTCATTCGGGTCAGTATCTGTAGGAAACTTAACAAGAAACTCCTCATATGCTTTGATTGCATTGTCTTTATCCTTTAAAACTTCATCATAGGTAAATGCAACGAGGAACAAAGAATTTTTACCCTGTTTGGAATCCGGATAATTTTTGTAATGCATTTTGTAAGTCTCTATCGCTTTTGGCGTATCCTTAATTTCTGTTATATAATACCCTGCAATTTTATTGTAGGCATCGTGAACTTTTTCAGATTTTGGATATGCTTTTATGAATTCTTCATAAATTGCGATTGCTTCAGGGAATTTTTTTTCATCCACTTTAGTCTGTGCTTCCTGAAAATACTGATCTTCAGTTTTATTGACAGTCTGTTGTTTATTTCCGCAAGAAGAAATAAAAACAGCAATAATCATTAATGCAAAAAANNTTTCTAAACATTTTTTTTATTTTAATTTAGGTATAATTACAAAAATATCAAATTTAACAGATAATTTTAATGGAAAAACAAAACCTGAATGAATCATTTATTTGCAGGATTTGGGAAGATCCTGTTTATTATAATAATTTACACACATTAAACAGGGAAAAAGTTTCAATAATTGAATATGGGAAATTAAATTTTGATGCCGGTGCGGATTATAAAAATGCCAAAATAAAAATTGATGATAAAATTTATGAAGGTGACATAGAAATTCACAGAGGAATAAACGATTGGAATCTTCATAAACATAAAAAAGATAAAAACTACAACAGAGTTATTCTGAATGTGTGTTTATGGGGAGGAAATTCAGGGAAAAAAATAAATTCCAAAAACAGAAAAAATATTCCGACTGTTATACTTTCGGAATTTCTCACAAAACCAATTTCACAAATTTATAAAGAGATTACAGAGACACCCGGTAATAATTTTAAACTGCCATGTTATCCGGACAATCTTGACATAGGAACTGAATTTAAAAAAGAATGGATAAATAAACTTGCCGATGAAAGATTAAAATACAAACTGGACAGATTCAGTTATAAAATTACAACATACGGTCTAAATATAAACAAATCTCTCGTATGGGAAAAAGTATTATTTGATTATCTTGCGGAAGCACTAGGATATTCAAAAAATAAAAACCAATTTTTAAAACTTGCAAATAATTTAGAACTTTCTCTTTTTAATAATAAAGAATTATCTCTAATAGATACTGATGCGATATTATTTGGCAAAGGAGGTTTTTTAACAAATAATACAGTGAGGGATGAATATACAAAAAAACTAATAGCCAAATGGAATTTATTCACATTAAAAAAAGGAGGAGAAATTCTTGATAAATCAGAGTGGATGTTTTTCAGACTCAGGACATTGAATTTTCCTACTTTGAGAATTGCATACCTGTCAGGAATATTTAATCAGATTATAAGTGAAGGGTTGTTTAAAAAATTTGTAATGATGTTTGAAACAGGATTTAATATCAAAATTAACATTGAAAAAATATTTAAAGACATTAAAATTTCAAACTACTGGATAATGTATTATAATTTTGGAAAAATGAAAAAAACAAAATCGAATGAGATATTGGGTAAAATGAGAATAAATGATATTACAATAAATGTTATAATTCCAATTGTATTATTGTATGCAATAATTTTTAAAAAGGAAGAAATCAAAGAAAATGTTTTGAAATTTTATTACACTTTAAAATCAAATTATGAAAATGAAATAACTCNNCAATAATTTTTAAAAAAGAAGAAATCAAAGAAAATGTTTTGAAATTTTATGACAGTTTAAAATCAAATTATGAAAACGAAATAACTAAAGTGATGCAGACAGAATTAAATATAAAAATTAATTCTGAGAAATATAAACAAGGGATGATTCATTTACATAATTATTACTGTATTAAGGGAAGATGTGATGAATGTGATATCGGCAAATTTTTATACAACAGGGATTTTGTAAATGAACCTTTGAAAATTATAATTTATTAAATTAAAAATCTGTTACGAGACCGAAATTAATTTTCCCATCAAGGAAACTGTCACCTTTTCCGAGAGCATAACTAACACCGATTAGTCCCAAGTCAGTTTCCAGTCTTAAACCTAAGCCATAACCGAAAAGAAATCCTTTTTGTTCAGGTATTTTGTTAACATCATCAAAAGGTCTTAAATAATAACCGGCATCATAGAATGCAAATGCGAAACTTCTTCCCGAAAGAGATAAACGTGGTTCAAAGTTCAAGTAAACAAGTTTTGATGCGAGGAACTGCTCCTGCCTGTATCCTCTTATATTTCGATTTCCCCCGATTCGGAATAAATCCGACTCTTCGAGTTTATCACCTTTCACTTCTCCACCAAAAAATTTTAAGAGAACAGAAGTGCGTGAAAATAAAGAATAATAAAATTCAAGATCTCCTGTATATCTTTGAATTACGTATTCTTCCTTAAAACCAAGATTATTCAGTTCAGAAATATTAAATATCTTTTTATCACCAATAGAATAAAAAGTTTTAAATAAAATTCCTGACGATGGGAAAAAAATATTATTACGAGTATCATACTTTAATTCAAGACCTGAAGAAAACAATCTTGAATCGGCAATAACAAAAGAATTCAAAGTATCATCAGAAGGAATGATTCTGTCATAATTTCCCAATGCAGAAATTGTAAATTTATCAGTCAGATTATAATCGGCTTTTAGATTTATTCTTCGCCGGGTATATGTAGAATCCTGAATCCTCTGTAAGAAGTCAAAACTTATGTTAAACGGGAAAGAAAAAAAATAAGGTTCTAAATATCTGAATTCAAGTTCCTGAGTTTCTCTTACTTCCTGCTGATATTTTAAATCAAGTTTTCTTCCTGTCCCGAAAATATTTTTAAAAGAGAGATTTACCAATCCCGTGAAATAACCGGTTTCAGACTCATTAGCAGGTGGCACGTAGCCGAGAATACCATCGAAAGTATTTGCATTCCCCTCTTTGACTTCAATCAAGAGCCCTGTTTTTCCTGAATTTTTATTTATATAAACCTTAGGAAGTGAAACACTTGAAAAAATGCCGAGTCTTTCCAGTCTGTATTTTATATTTTCTAGAGTTTCCATTGTTACAGTGCTGTCTTTATTAATCCTGACTTCCCTGTCAATTACATTTTTATTTGTAATTTCATTACCTGTGATTTTTATTTCATTAATTTTTAAACGGGAGTTTTCAACTATAGAGATTTTAATTGAAATAAAATTTTTCTCATTTGTTTTATTTACTGAGATGTCTTCAATTTTTGCTTTAACAAAAGGGTATCCTTTTTCTTCATATAGTTTTAAAATTAAATTCAGATCATTATTCAAATCAGAATTTTCAAGAATTCCGTTTTTTTTAGAATTCATAACGGAAAGAAGTTCATTGGTTGTAATAACTTTATTTCCGGAAAAAATAATTTCACCAATGCTAACACGTTCATTTTCGTTAATTTTTATTTTTATACCGGCGTATGTGGAGTCCGTATTATAAATAATTTCAGGTTGATTAATTTCAATAAACAAGAATCCGTTATTTTTATAAACAGTTCTAATTGATTTTAAATCGGCATCAAGTTGCAGGATATTTAAGAATTGATCTTTTTTGGATACAAAATAATTCAGAATTTCATCGTCATCTAAAAAAGAATTACCTTCAATTTCTATTTTCTCAATTTTGGTTTGAGATAATGAAAATGAAGGTAATAAAAACAACAAAAGAATAATTAATTTACTGGGCATTAAAATTTACCGGGTTTGAAGTTCCCCTGCCATTGAGATTTCTCAATTCTAATAATGAATATCTTGTCATTTCATTAACATTTTCTACACCATAATATTTATGAACCCAAAAAGTATATTCACTTCCGGGATTAAGATTTAAACTTACATTTGTAAATTTTGGAATTTTGATTGAAGATGCTCTTGAATAAACTGTTATACTTTGACCGGATCTCGAAAAATTATAACTGAATATACCAACACCTGAACCTTCATTTATCGTAAAGAAATCATTATATCCCATTAAAGTACCTGAAGATGCCGGAACAGTTATTTTTGGATTTGACGGAACAGTGATATTAGTACCGGAAGCAATACTAATATAAGTACTGTAAATCACATCTACTTCTGAACCATCTGTATTTGACATAACAAATAATTTTGGATTCAAAGGCAGATTATCCGGAGCATAAAAAGTATAAGAAGAACCTGAAGTTAAGTTAACAAAAGGTATATTCTGAAATAAATTATTAAATGAAAGAAAATTTACTCCGCCTCGAATTGAATTTGTTGAGGCACCGGTTGGTAAAGTTATATTTCCCGAATACAAAACATTATTCAAAGTAATATTAAAATCAGAGTCAGTGTAAGCATTGGTTTGAGTTGTATTATTTTTCAGTAAATATGATTTTATAAAGGATTTTAAAAATAATTTATTTGTGTTGTCATAAATTATTGCAACCAAATTACAGTTAATTTCAGAATTTCCTATCCAGTTAGATTCAAAATTAATGTTACCGGTTGATTCTCTGATAATTTGAATATTAGAATTGTTAGTAATTATTAAAATATACTTTTGACCTGCGGGAAGAGAAGGTAAAGAAATTTGATTTTGCTGAGAATTCTGATTGTTAATTGCAATATAATCAAATAAACTGATTTTAGGATTATCATTAAAAACTGATTCATATTTTATACCTGTCGGTAATGATATATTCAAATAATCAACATATATATCGTATGGAGTTTTAACATTTTGTAAAGAAAAATTTCCGTTTGCATCAGTCCTTAGTTCAGTATCATTAATTTTAACATTTAAATTTGGAGCCGGGTTATTAAAAGCATCATAAACAGTTCCGTTTACAGTAATTACAGTATCAGATGGATTGGAAGGATTACTACAACTAACAAATAGATATGCAAACAACAATGGTAAGAATAAGATTATTTTTTTCATATAATTTAATTTGTTTTAAATAATATAGAAATTGAAAATTAGTATTTATAGTAATATTTTCTTACATTTTAAATATCTGTTTTTTT
>DOWN01000055.1:0-805 GCA_003519545.1 Bacteroidota bacterium | reverse complement strand
CATAAATAATCAAAGAAAATTTTTGAAAAAAATCCTTTCCGTTGTGGGAGCCAGACCAAATTTTATGAAAATGGCTCCTATTCATAAAGAATTATTAAAACACAGAAAAAAAATTGTTCATAAGATAATACACACAGGTCAGCATTACGATAAAAAAATGTCTGATGTTTTTTTTAAAGAACTGGAATTACCGAAACCTCATATATATCTTGGGGTAGGTTCTAAATCACATTCAGAACAGACGGCTGAAATTATGGTAGAATTCGAAAAAGTACTTCAAAAAGAGAAACCTGATTTAGTGTTAGTTTATGGTGATGTAAATTCCACAACCGCAGCCGCTTTAGTATGTGCAAAAACAAAATATAACCCGGAAAAGACAATTCCCTTGGCTCATATAGAGTCAGGTTTAAGAAGTTTTGACAGACTGATGCCTGAAGAAATAAATAGAATTGTTACCGATAATTTATCCGGATATCATTTCGTAACAGAAAAAAGTGGAATCAAAAATCTTAAGAAAGAAGGATTTGCATCCGGAAATATTTTTTTGTGCGGGAATACAATGATTGATTCGCTTAAGTTTTATCTGAACAAAATTAAAAATTCAAAAATTTTAAACGAGTTATCAATTACACCTAAAAATTATGTTTTAATAACTCTTCACAGACCGTCAAATGTTGATGATAAAAATAATCTCAAAAAAATTCTGAATATATTTAAAGGAATAAATAAAATTAATTCTGATTTGGATTTAGTTTTTCCGATTCATCCAAGAACAAGAAAGATGATTGATACTCTCGGATTAACT
>DOWN01000314.1 GCA_003519545.1 Bacteroidota bacterium | reverse complement strand
CTGCATTCTTATGCTCTGTGTTAAATTCGGGAGACATAAAAAATTTTGTTAAATATAATAAGGATACTCAATTAAAAGAATTATTGAATTATGAACATAGAGATAAACTCAATAAATTGAAAAAACTTGATAAAGAATCCCATTATTATTTAATCACAGCATTGAAAATATCCGGTTTAGATTAAATCTGAAAATCGATATTAATTAAAGATTCATCACAAAAAATAATACTCTTTTTATTTATTCTTCAACTTATTCTCTGCCATTAATGATACAAAGTCTAACATCATTGAGCTTATTGTTAATGCTGTTATTTGGCTTGGATTATCAAGCGGTGGGCAAAAGCAAACAATATCTGCTCCCATTATATTTAATCCTCTGAATCCTTGAATTATGTTTGTTACTTCTCTGAGCGTTAGTCCGTTCACTTCCGGGTCTGCAACAGCGGGAGCATAAGCTGGGTCAAGTGCATCAAGATCAAAACTTAAATAAACCGGTCCATTTCCCATTATGGTTCTGACTTCATTAATGACATCTTCTGTGCCTCTGCTTACAACATCATCTGTTGAAATCACACTTGCAAAGTTTGCTTTAGACCAATCATCCATTTCAAGCAAAGCCATGTGCCCGCGTATTCCAATCTGAACGGTCCGTTTAGGATCTATCAATCCATCTTCTGCTCCAAACATAAATCCGGCGGCATGATTACGTGTTCCGAAACCTTCAGGTGCAACATCTGTATGACTGTCAAAATGAATCATTCCAATCGGTTCAGAAAATTTTGTTTTTCTCGCCGCTCTTATAATGGGCCAAGTAATTGAATGATCACCTCCAATGCTTAGTGGAGATATTCCTGCTTCAAAAACTTTTTTGAAAAATTCCTCAAAATCTTCTGCTGCCTGATCAGGATTTAAAACGCGTAACATAGGAGCATCGCCAAGATCTCGGACTCTTACCAAATCAAACGGATTAATCCCAAATTTTCGATGTGCTCTGTGATATGCTGATGAACGGTTACGGACTGCTCTTGGTCCGAGATACTGCATTCGTTCAATGCTGTTGCCACCGCTATAGGGAACGCCAATGAGACCAATATCGGTGTTTTTTAATTCAGGTTCAAAAGGACATCTAAGAAAAGTTGGAATTCCTGACCAGTGCCAGTATGCGGTTGGTGCAGAAGCGGTTTTATCATCCGGTTTATTTTTCATAAATTATTTTTTTGAATTTAAAAAATCTAATTTTAAATGAAAGGTTATATAAAGAATTATATTGATTGGTAATAAATAAGAAATTTAAAAATTAATATACTCTTTATTTTAATAAATAATTATGAAAAATTGATTGTATTTCCTGATTAGTATAACTATTTAACTTATTTGAAATTTTAAATTAAGTAAGACTCGTTTCGTAAAATCATTAAAAATTTTTTTTTAAATAATTTCAGTTAGATTCAGATGATCACTGTCTCATTTAAAATTCAATACCCATCGACATTAACAATAGACTTAAGTTGGAACGATTACTAAATAAAATCCTAGTATCATCACCGTAAAATTTTTTATCAAATTCGACTCGGGTATAAACTTTATCTCGGAATTTATATTCTATTCCCGCGGTGAAACCATAGATTAAAACAGGGTAGTTATTAAAATAACCAAAATTGTTCGCAAGCATTAATCCTGATTCATCATCCATATATTCTATCCTTCCTGATAATCTAAGATTATTATTAATTTTAAATTGTGAACTTAAAAAAAATCCAGATGTTATATTACTGAGATTTATTTTGATTTTATTATATCCTGTTCTATTTCTGAAGAGATATACAAAGGCAAATTTATTTTTAAATCTTGTTCCGATATTATAATCAATTATTAAATTTGAATAAAACCTTGTGATTTTATCTTCATTATATCCATTAAAGTTAATATGTTTAAATTTCTCAGCTCCAATTAACGAATTTATCTTTAAACTTAGTTCAGGATTTAAATCAAAACTTATCCCTGCTCCATACCAAAAATTTTTTCTATCGCTTTCAAAATAAGAATAATTGTTATATTCTGAAAATACCAAAAACTTTCCTGAAATATTATTTTTGAACTTAAAACTTACTTTTGCTCCTGTATTTACTAATGGATCAAGATATGATATGATTGGAAGAGATGTTAAAAAATTTTCATTTGGCAAAGGTTTTAAAGTAGAAAGTTCTCCAAAAAAATAGCCCCCATCAATCCATAAATTTTTTACTGGAGTAAAACCAAAATTTGCTTCTCTGATATAATCTGCACCATTATTTATTCCATAACCATATTGAATATCTCCATATTGTACTGAAATTGTGCTTCTAATTTCATCATCTTTATATTTTGCGGTCAGAGACGCATTTTCAAGTTTAACTAATTCATTTCTCCATTTATTTATATATAATAAATCATTCCATTCGTCACTTTCTGAAAAATACTTCGCATAATAAAAATCAAGATTTGTAAACAAATCCAAATTCTCGGTTTTAATTATTTGTGCAGATAAGTTAAAATTTGAAATTAAAATTAAGATCAAAAGCAGGATAAATTTTTTCATAAATTTATTTTTTAAATTTATTTTAAATAATCATTAAAC
>DOWN01000323.1 GCA_003519545.1 Bacteroidota bacterium | reverse complement strand
TATTAGTTCAACCTGTTAAATCCAATTCTCAATCAATTGATGAATTGATTAATTCAGGTTTAGCCGATATTTATAATTTAAATTTTCCTTCAGCAATTTCTAAATTTAAAAAAATTCAGACTGAATATCCGAATGACATAAAAGGATATTTTTATGAATCTCTCGTTTATTTCTATGAAGCCTTAGGAACAAGAAACGAAGCAATTTATGAAAAATATATGGATTTGTCGGAAAATTTAATTGACAAGTGTGAAACGATTTTGGATAAAAACGAAAATGATTTGGATGCATTTTATTACAAAGGTCAAACTCACAGTTACAGGTCATTATTATTATTATCATTAAATAAAAGTTTATTAAAAGCAGCGTCAAACGGAAGCGATGGTTACAGAATATTATCGGATATAATAAAACGAAGACCTGATTATTACGATGCATATATGGGCTTAGGGCTTTATAAAATTGCAATCGGATATGTACCGGAAAAATTTAAATGGTTATTGAATTTCATTGGGTTTGACGGGAATTTAAAAGAGGGCTATGATTTGTTATTAAAATCTTCACAAAGTGGAAGATATACAAAAACGGATTCAAAGATAGCACTTGCTTTTTTTTCAGTTCAGGAAAGAGAAGAAAAAGACCAACGGACAGTGCAAATGTTAAAAGAAATCCTGAACCAGTTTCCTGAGAGCCCGATTATAAAAATATTATATGCAGGCAGTCTTCAACTTTCAGGTGTTATTGATGAAACGATACCAATTATTGAAGATGCTTTAATAAAAAACACAGGCAGTATGCAAAATGAAATTAAAAAAAGCGGATACGCTTTACTTGGAAATGCATACTTCAAAAAAAATGACTATGTGAATGCGATAAAAAATCTTGAAGAACATCTAAAGTATGTGGTTGATGAAGACAGATATAATATCACAATGTATAATTTAGGATTGGCATATGAATTAACCGGTGACAGAAATAAAGCAATTGAAAGATATAAAAAAGTCAGAGATAAATTTATAAATGAACGGGATGGTGAAGGTGAGAAAATGTTTTATAAATTTGCACAGGAAAGAATTTCCAGACCGTTAAGTGAACTTGATAAATTGCTTGTCAAAGGTATGAATTTAAGAGAATCCGGAATGTATAAAGAAAGTTCAGATTATTATAAGAATATAATTTCATCAAATGAAATGGATAAATTCAATTCCAATGATGAAAAAATCAGAATTTATATGGAAGCGGCAACATCTTATCTTCTGAATAATGAAACTGATTTGGCATTTGATTATTTTAAACGTGTGACAAATCTCAAAAGCGAAAAAGAAAGATATAATATACCGACAGCATATTTTGAACTGGGTAAAATTTACTGGAGAAAAGGTGACAGAGAAAATGCCGAAAAGATGTTTGAAAAAATTTTTGATTTTGGAGATTATGAAAACCGTCAAAGTCTTGAAATGCGGCTAAAGAGTTTTAAAGAAGGCATTTAATACATAAAAATTTCCATTTATAATTTTATCGGTATTTTGTATTTTCAAGTTCTATGTCAAACTTCCCTCCCAACGAATTAATTAACGAAAAAAGTCCTTATTTATTACAGCATGCGTATAATCCTGTGCATTGGTATGCATGGAATTCAAAAACACTTGAAAAAGCAAAATCGGAAAACAAACCGATTTTTCTTTCCATAGGTTACTCAACATGTTACTGGTGTCACGTGATGGAAAGAGAAGTTTTTGAAAATCCTGACATTGCTAAAATCTTAAATGAAAACTTTATAAACATAAAAGTTGACAGAGAAGAGAATCCCGATATTGACAGAATTTATATGCTGGCATTGCAATCTATGACAGGCTCAGGCGGATGGCCAATGAGTATGTTTTTAACACCGGAATTAAAACCATTTTATGGTGGAACATATATCCCTCCAAAAGCAAAATATGGCAGATCAGGATTTGAGGATGTGATTACTCAGATAATTGATTTATGGAATACAAAGCGAGATGAAATTATAAAAAGCAGTGATGAGATTTTTGGATTCTTAAATAAGAGAACACAACTTAATGCTCCGGAAAAAAATGAGATAACAGACGAACCTGCAAAGAAATCTTATGAACAGGCAAAAGAATTATTTGATTATGAGAACGGAGGATTTGGAAGCGGAAATAAATTTCCACGTCCATCTGAGTTAGATTTTTTAATGAATTATTCAAGATTATATGATAATGTTGAAGCGTTTGATATGGTGAAATACACTCTTCAAAAAATTTATCTTGGAGGAATTACAGATCATTTAGATGGAGGAATTCACAGATACTCTGTTGATATTTACTGGAGAGTTCCACACTTTGAAAAAATGCTTTACGATCAGGCATTGATTATGAAAACATATTCTGATGCATATTCAATGAGCGGCAATAAATTATTTTTAAATGCCGCACTTGAAATTGCAAAGTATGTAAAGCAAAACCTTACTTCAAACGAAGGAGGATTTTATTCCGCAGAGGATGCCGAGAACGAGACTATCAAAGGAGACAAGAGCAGTAAAAAAGAAGGAGATTATTATCTTTGGACTCGTGATGAAATTATAAAAATTTTGGGTTCTGAAGATGCTGATGTATTTATTTTTTATTATGGAATAATGCATAATGGGAATACGATTTCAGATCCGCATAAAGTTTTTGGGAATAAAAATATTTTATATATAGCAAATGACTTATATGAGACTGCAAAAAAATTTAATAAAACACCTGACGAAATAATTTCAATAATTAATAACTGTAAAGAAAAATTATCTGTAGTAAGA
>DOWN01000239.1 GCA_003519545.1 Bacteroidota bacterium | reverse complement strand
TTAATTTTCTAGAATTTTAATAAATAGCTGTTTTTTGCATAAAATCATGTTCATTCAAAAGAATTTATTCGTATTCGAGTCATATTTGAGGGCTATTTATTTCCTATCAATAGCAAAAACAATATAAAAGGTTCATGTTCCATTTTGAAGCGCTCTTTTCCGAATTGCAAGTAACCTATGTTTTTTTAATAGTTAAACCTTCTTATTTATGGCCAAAAAAATTGTTACCAATGAATCATTCTTTGAATTGTTTGATGAGTTCATTAAAAAATCAGCTAATGGAAAGAGGCTCAAATCCAATGGAGCAAAATTCAAGGACACTACATTTAGTAACTACACTAATACTTTAAGGCTTTTGAAAGATTTTTGCGTTGAAAAAAAATTTACCATTCAGCTATTTATTGTAACCCGATTAACTAAGCGCGAATTATCTGCTGCATCGAATTACTGGAAGGATTTTTACAAGAAGTTTACTTCGTATTTATATGATGATTTGAATTATATCGATAATTACGTTGGCACGGTACTAAAGGACATAAAAGTATTTATGAGTTTCCTGGTCAAGGAAAAGAACCTTGCCATTGGAGATTTTCATCGAAGATTTTACGTCTCTAAAGAAAATAGTCAATTTGTCGTTCTGAGTCCGGAGCAATTGGGGTACTTGATTCATAATGCATCATTTGAAGAAAGCCTAACTGATAAGTTAAAAGAGGCAAAGGATATTTTTGTTTTTGGGTGTACAGTCGGACTTCGCTTTTCAGATTTAATGAGTCTTACTCCGTCTAATATTGTAATAGAAGGAAATCATCGTTTTTTGGAGCTCCGGACAATGAAAACAGATACACCTGTTCGCATCTTACTACCTGAATATGCATGCCACATCGTTTTCAAATATTTTTCGCTTAAGAATAAACTCCTCTTGCCAAAGCGTTCGAAATCAAGATTAAATTTAGAACTAAAGAAAATTTGCTTTCTGGCAGGGTTCAATCAAACACTAATAAAAACGAGAAGGCGGAGAGGTATACCTTTTGTTATTTACAAGGACAAAAAGAAAAAACTTCATTATACGTTTTCAGACCATGTTACATCTCATACAATGAGGAGAACTGGAATAACAACCTTATTAAGGTTAGGAGTTCCAGAGCAAATTGTTCGACAATTTAGTGGTCACTCACCTGGAAGTAAGGAGTTTTATCGCTATATTTCCATTGCACAAAGTTACATGAACATCGAACTTCAGAAAGCGTACGATACTATTGATTCCATAGGAAAAACACAGAAAAAAGCAGTATATTTCAATCCAATTGACTAGAGTTTCGACATATAAAGCATTGATTTACAGCACTAATTACACACCCTTCGGGGTGGTGTTGCAGGAGAGGGAGTTTAGTTCATCGGCGTACAGATTTGGGTTTAATGGAAAAGAGAATTTAAATCTAATTTCGGGAACAAGTAATATTCAAGACTACGGGCTACGATTAAATAACACCCGATTAGGTAGATTTTTTTCTGTTGATCCAATACATGATAAATATCCAGAGTTATCGGTTTATCAGTTTTCAAGCAATACACCGATATGGGCAATAGATTTAGATGGAGCAGAAGCATGGAAAACATCACGGCAGTGGTATTATTCAGATTTTGTCCAATATTCTCAAACTGTTCAGACAAAAATAGAAGAATACAAATCGAAGGGAATTAAATTTGACTGCGCGGACCTTGCATTCGAACTATTAATAGAATATGCGGCTAAAAATGGGTTACCACTTACTTTAAAAACAGAAGCCTCAACAATTTCAAATGAGGATAAAAATTTTGTACCAAATCCAAATAATCCAGATAATTCCTTTGAAATTAAAGAAGGTGATGTAGCGCAATTTAAAAAACTAGTAAAAAATTACGCTGGAGCTAATGGATTAGAGAAAAATTCCTACAAGGTAGACCGAAAAAATGCAGTTGCAGGAGATATGTATATATTAGGTCAAAAAGGTAATTTTTGGCATGTGGTAATAATTTTGGATCCTAATGATCCTAAATCCAAGCAGGCTATTGTGCAAGGAAATATACCGGAAGAAGAGCCAAAATATATGCAGGATTGGGTTTACATGTCATATAAAAATGATAAAACAATGACAGCTGCTGGTGCCCCTGGAGAATTTGTAAGCAGATTCTTGATTTTCCAAGATATTATAGCAAATGCTCAAAAGCAAGGTGAAAACATGATAAATGAGGCCGCAGGAGTTCCTTCACAATCAACACCTGGACCAGGACCAACTCCAACTAAGGCAATGGGTGGAAACTAATCTAAATTTTGTTATTATGAAAATTTTGGCTTTTTTACTTTTTAATACAGGAATAAATTTCACCTATGCAACAATTAATATTTCAGTTTGCAATAACAATCTTTTCACTAAGCCATACACTTTCGAAGTTTTTGATACCTTATTGATTTATTCTGAGTTTAATAAAAATTTCGTATATTTTTACTCCTTGGAAAGGGAATTAGTGTTTGATTCTATTAAAGTAAATGATTCAAACAATATATTATTTTTCTCATCATCACCTACAGATATCATTTTAAACACCTATTCGTTGAATTTTAGCAATAGTACTTTTTTCAATGAATATTT
>DOWN01000311.1 GCA_003519545.1 Bacteroidota bacterium | reverse complement strand
ACTTTGAATATCCTTTATCGTTTATAAAATTCGTAACGATTGAAAAATCTACCGATGAATCAAGATTGATAGTATGCTCGGAAGTGTATTTTAATTTTAAAACCTGAATGAAAAAATTTTTTATTTTTTCTGTAGTTATATTGTTTTCAAGTTTTTCAATTAACACGGTATTTATCTGATGCAATAAGTCTTCAATATGTGAAGACATAACAATTAAAAGATTATTTTCGGAAATATATTGTTCGATTGTCTCAGTATAATATTTGTAGTAAGGGAATAACTTAAGTTTTGAAAGTAAAATATGAGAAGGAACAGATTCTTTTTCCCCGAATACAAATCTTTTAATAGTCCAGCAAGGTCTTATGGTAAAATTAAATTTTAATTTTACTGCATCTTCAATCAATAAATTAATATCATCAAAAGAATATTCATCATCATTAACTTTGTAATAAATATAATCTTTAACATATTTTGACAGCGATGATTTCTGAAGATCATCCGTATCATTAATAATAAAATTTTTAATCTTTTCCGTTTCAGAATTAATATGTTGGATGAGATAATTTTGCAGCATATTATCTCACCGTTTTAATTTTGTTAAGAAAGAAGAAACCAAAAATAAATAACATACCAACCGTGAGAACTGCGAGTTTCTGGTCACCGCCTGAAAGAGCAGATACAGAGCCGAAGAGAAGCGGCCCAATCAGTGTTGATGTTTTATCCATAAGAGCATAGAACCCAAAGAACTCTGCTTTGCTTTCCAAAGGTAAAAGTTTGCTCATCAATGCTCTTGAAAGACTTTGTGTTGAACCAAGGAAGAGACCTGCAAAACTTCCGATTATATAAAAGAGATGAATTTCAGTTCCTGCAATGTTTACATAAGAATCTTTATCAACGAAAAAGAATATTGAAAGAATTATAATAACCCAAAAAAAGAGATTAATGTTTAATGCTTTCAGCAATCCTAATTTATCTCCAAGTTTTGAAAAAAGCAGCGAACCTATCAATGCGGTTATCTGAACAAGTATAAAAAATATAGCGAGTTGAGTTATTGAAAATCCGAGAGTTGTGCTTGCAAATATTCCCGCGAAAAAAATAATGGTATTAACAGAATCAATATAAAAGAAAAAGGAAATTAAAAAGTTTTTTAAATCCGGAGTCTTGCCGATATTTTTTAAAGAATTTTTTACTTTATTAATTCCATATTTAATGTAATTAATTTTCTCATTTATGACATTATGCTTTTTCTCTTTAAGACCTAAGAATATCGGAAGTGAAAAAAGAATTATTAAAAATCCTGTTATCAGAAACAAAAGATTAGGATTATCTTTAAGAGGAAAAACAAGAAAAACAGAAATGAGTGAACCGATATATCCGACAGCATATCCGATACCTGAAATTTTATTATACTCTTCGGGAGTTCCTATTTCAGGAATGAAAGCATCATAAAAAGTCATTCCCGTTTGAAATCCTATATTAGAAAGAATAAAAAGAAGAAGTGCGAAAAAAATTGTTCCTGTTCCCGTAAAATACATCAGAGAAGTAGGTATGGCACAAAGCAGAGTAAAAAAGAAGAGGAATTTTTTTTTATTTGAAGATAAGTCAGCAATGGCACCGCAGACAGGATTTAGCACGGCAGAGATAATCATTGAAATATTTATTCCAAGCGACCAGTAAAAATCACCTTCAGGTTTTTCTTCCGAAACAACATTTTTAAAAAATACTGCAAAAACAAATGCAACAATTATTGTAGCATAAGTACTATTGGCAAAATCATATAAACTCCAGACAAATACATCTTTTTTATTTTTAATTTTCATTTCCTGCTTTTTGACGTATTCACCAGACCTTTACCGCTTTTATTAAGTTTTCCTTCTTTTATTAAACCATCAAGAAAGGCGTCTAATATTCCGTTCACAAATTTACCGCTATTTCGAGTGCAATATTCTTTTGCAATATCAATTGCTTCATTAATGGAAACTTTAGGAGGGATATCGGGGAAATAAAGAATCTCAGCCATACCCATTTTAAGTAAAATTCTGTCAACAGCAGATATTCTTTCAAGTTCCCAGTTATCACATTGCTCGGCAACTATGTCGTCAAGTAGTTTTTTGTTATCAACCACTTTAGAAACAAGAGTTTCAACAAAATTTTTCTTTTCTTCATCAAGCGGCACATCAATTAAATCTTTTATAATTTTATTTACCGGATCACCCGACATTTCATGAGCATATATAATCTGTAAAACCTTTACTCTTAAATCTCTTCGTTTTAATTCAGTTGTATTACCGGAAGGATTTGTTTTATTAATTTGTTGTTTTGCCATATTTTATAAAAATACCAATAAATAATAAGGAATTAAATTCATAAGAATCAGCCTATTCCAAACATCCAAAAACTAAGAATCGCAAAAACCTCTTTTATACAATAGACAAGTTTACCTTCAGCAGACAGAGGAGTATCAGTAGAGACAGTATAATTTTTAATACCGTTAAAGTCAGCAATTTCTTTTACTCTGAGCAGATGAAAATTATCCGAGATTAGCACAACACTATTCCATTTTTGCCTTCTGTAAAGTTTATCTCTGAGAAAAAAAATCTGTTCGATGGTAGAGTTAGAACTGTTTTCAATAATCAAACTGTTCTCTTTCATTCCGTATTTAATCAGTTCATTTTTTGCGACATCTGCCTCTGTCATTTCGTTGGGAGAGCCGCCGCCAGTAAGAACGAGTTTTTTAACAAATTGTTTTTGCCACATTTCATAACCCTTGTTAATTCTTTCTCTCAAAACCGGAGAAGGTCGGTTTCCGCCCCAAACAGCCGCACCGAATATAATTCCCGCATCGGAATCAATCTTTTTTTCACTTATTAGATTATAATCATCCTGATAAAAATAAACACTTAAGAATAAAGCGGAAGCGGACAGAAGAAAAATAAAAACAGTGAGAAATAAATTTCTGATTATTTGAAGTCTGCCTGATTTTGAAAGATAGAGTTGCAGAAGTCCCGTTAAAATAAATAAATTTATTACGGAAAAAATGATTACATAAAATACTTTCTCATCCTTGAACTGTAATAAATTAAAAAATATCAGAGTTAAAAGCCCGCCAACACTGCAGATAAGTATAATTACAAGAGAGAGAAGTGATAATTTAGAAGAATTAAAGATATTAAGAAAAATCAGAAGAAAAATAATTCCGAACAGGAGTATTGTTATGATGTTCCCGGTTTTTAAAATATCAAATTCACCAAGAGTCAGACTTTGATTTGTATAACGGAGGTTGGTAAGGATAAATGCGGTTAATCCTTCCACAAAAAAAATACATATTAGAATAATACTTTTAATACGCTAAAAGTTGATTTAAATTTACAGAATTCAATATCTAAATTTTAATTTTAATA
>DOWN01000043.1 GCA_003519545.1 Bacteroidota bacterium | reverse complement strand
CTTGTATTTTGTGAAAAGAGGTTAAGAGGTAAAATCAAAAGAAACATAAAAATTAATTTTTTCATAAGATTTAATTTTAAGTTTAATAAAAGTTTTCTTTTGACCAATTTTAACAACAAAGGGCAAAATGGAATTTTTTATTCCATAATTTATATAGTTTGGTCGCTATTGGTATTCCCGGATTTAATATCCGGGTTTGCCCTTTTCAGATAATATTTAATATTTTAAGCTAAGTCATAATTTTACCCCCTCCTTTCATTTCACTAAAATTAGTTTATTTGTGGAAATTCTATCTCCATCTATCGCGAATGTATAGTAATAAACACCACTTGAATAATTTGAAAAATTATGTAATATATTCGTTTCCCCAGCCGAATAAATTCCATCAGTAATTGTTTCAATTAATTTACCCGCTATGGAATAAATTTTTATATTAACTTTTGACTGTTTAATTAATCTGAATTTAAAATTTGATATCGAATTAAACGGATTTGGATAGTTCAGTATCTCGTTATTTAGTCCTATTATATTCTGATTATTTATATTGACAGGTAAGGAATATTTTAAAGTTAAAATTTCAAATCCTAAAGATGAAGTAATCGCGAAATTTCCTCCAATATAATAACCGGTTTTATGTAATATTATTTTTTCACCTCTGCTTCCCCCGGAAGAAATAGTATTTGGATATTTTAACATCCATTGAATATCGCCTGATGGATTTAATTTAATTATTGTTAATCTATATTCCTGATTTAATTCATTTGTTACACCAGAAGCATATATATTATTATTTTCATCAGTAGAAAGATATAGACATTCATCAAATCCTATTGCCGGATATGTTATTCTTTTTATCCAAATAGCTGCTCCGGATTCTGAATATTTTACTATAGTAAAGTCATAACCTCCGCCAATCAAATCATATACTCCGCACGCGTAAATATTTCCAATGTTATCTACGGTTAAATTTTTTATGTAATTTTGATTTGAGTTCTGTGGCAGCAGCGGACTAAATCTCACATTTTCCCATAAAAATTCGCCGTTTAAATTATATTTTAATAAATAAAAAGTAATTCCTGTACTTTTAGATGTACTACCACCAGCTATGACGGAATTATTTTGAACTTTTATTGAATATCCATAAGAATCTCCATATCCTTCAGGTATCCTTTCTCTTTTCCAGATTCGTTTTCCGTTATTATCATATTTTACAATAATTAAAGTTTGAGGATGAATAGATGTTCCTATAACACCTGTAACATAAACATTATTACTGTCATCCAAAGCTATATCTTTTCCAAAATCATAAGTTCTTTCACCATTATATGTACCTGATTCTGATTGTGTCCAGAGTGAATCTCCATTGTTACTATACTTTACTGTTACTATGTCAGAAATCTGTCCGGGATTTATTGAACTGCCTCCTGTTACATAGACATTTCCTTCATCATCCAACACCATTCTACTTGCTTCATTTATTGCTACATATCCTCTTACATATCTTACCCATAACAATTGTCCTTCAGAGTTATATTTTATTATATGCCATCTATGATTATCACCTACAACAAATACATTACCTTGTTTATCAACTTTTATTGACTTTCCTTTTAACGCAGGATATATAGGGTCGTCATATTCTCTTTCCCATAGAACTCTTCCTTCCGGATCATATTTTGAAATAAGCAATCCGCTGTTCCATCCTAAAGTATAACAATTTCCTGCAGAATCAACATCCATATCACCGAATAAATCATCAACACTTCCCGGTCCATTCATAAATCTCGCCCATTGCAAATGTGGAAGATTCGGCTGAGAAAATATTTTTTCAGATGTTATAAATTGTAATGAAAACATCACTGCCAATATGAAATAAATCTTTTTCATTTCAGATATATCATTTTTTTAATTTCTAATTTTACTCCGTCTTTGTAAAAACCATAAAAATATATACCGCTCGGATATTTTTCAGCATTCCAATTTATAATATATTTCCCTGATTGTAATTGTTTTCTTAATGGAATATCTATTAACTTTCCTGATACATCAAATATTTTTAATTCATATTCACCGGGTATGTTAATCTTAAACTCTATATTTGTTTCCGGATTAAATGGGTTTGGATAATTTTGAAATAATTCAAATCTTATATCCGAAAGCTCATTCTCATTATTAACTGATGTTGTTTGTGAATATTTAATAGCTATCATATCTACTGTGCCTGGGGTTGTTCGGGAAAATCCACCTACTAATATATTATTTTGTGTATCTATTGCTATAGAAAGTCCTTCATCACTGCTATATGGACTCATTGACGAAAATATTTTATGCCATTTAAATTCGCCATTATTATTTATTCTTAAAGTAACTACATCAGATCCCTGACTAAAACCCGTTATCCCGGTTACATATACATTATTAGAATCATCTAAAGCTAAAGAAATTCCAACATCATCATCACTGCCTCTGGGATCAAAATGGTTTAACCAGACTGTATTACCGGATGAGTCAACTTTCCCTGTTGCAATATCAAGATAATTGCCGGGGACTATATCTCTGCCCGTAAAATATACATATTCTTTTTTATCTATTTTTATGTCATGAATAAAATCGTAAGATCCACCTTCGATATTCTCAAATTCGTGATTAAAAATTTTAGTCCAGATCAAATTTCCCGAACTGTCATATTTTATAATTCCCATATCTACAGAACTTGAACTTGAATGTGTTATACCTCCTCCCAAATAAATATTGCCTTTTGGAGATACTTCCATAGCATTTGGGTAAGATTCCCAATGAAAAAATTTAGATCTTCTCCAAACTACATTTCCTGAAGAAGTGAGTTTTTGTAAATAAAATCCAGTGTAAGTTGATAATGTATCATTGTAAATATATCCCGATGAATACACATTCTCATTTTCGTCTAATCCAACAAATTTTCCAATACAATCAATTATACCGTTTGCAAATTTGTCAAACCAAATTACATCTCCTTTAGTATTGCATTTTAGTGTCAAAATATAATTAGTACCTAAAAATCCAATATCTCTATCCCACATTCCTCCAACAATATAAATATTCTGAATTTTATCCAACTTAATAGAAAGTCCTCCTGATTGAATATTACCTGTGTGAAAATATCTTTTTTCTAAAATTAAATTCCCAATCGGAGAATATTTTAATAATATGAGATCTAAATTATTGGCTAAACTATCTCTTTGAGATGTCCCAACAATATATATATTACCGGATGAATCTATCGTCATATCCCAAGGATAATTATATCCATTGAAGCCATTATCGTATCTCGCAATCCATTGAGTGACTCCATTTGAATTAAATTTTATAAGACAAATTGATGGCTGTGATCCAGGAGTAATTCTGGTTATTCCTAAAAGATATACATTGTTTTGTTTATCACATTTAATTTTATAACCATAACTCGATGTATTATGTGAATAGTTATATGCTTTAACCCATTGTTGTGTAACCTGTGATTTCAATGAGGAAATACCTAACATTATAAATAAAAATACCAGAATAAGTTTTTTATTCGAGATGTTTAAATTCATATTATTTGTTTTTCATCGGGTTAAATTTTTATTATGCGGTCTTTAAATTGGTATATCTTTCAGCGTATTATAAGGACTCTCGTATTATTAAGAACATATTAGTATGTTAACTTAGAATATTATAATTTAATAATCAAGATTTATTTTTCTTCTTCATTAATAGTTGTTCAACTTTTTTAATTTAGTTTTTGAGAAAATTGCTCCTTCCTATAAAATATTTTATACACCTCAGGAATGGAAAACTAACAAAAAAAACGGGTCAAGATAAAATTAGTAATCTGACCCGTTAATAAAAATTTTATTTATTAAAATTTACTTCACCATCACCATTCTCTTTGTCATTACAAATTCTTTTGAATCCTGTGATTTTGCTATTATCCTGTAAAAATAAACACCGCTGGATAGTGTACTCAAATCAATTGTCTTGGTGTAATATCCGGGTTCCATATTCTCTAAATTTATCGCAGTATAAACTTCCCTTCCAAGCATA
Organism: Bacteroidota bacterium; assembly: GCA_003519545.1. Classification (GTDB taxonomy): domain Bacteria; phylum Bacteroidota; class Ignavibacteria; order Tepidaquicellales; family Tepidaquicellaceae; genus UBA9002. The sequence continues at coordinate 6,157 of DOWN01000043.1, read as the reverse complement.
TCATAGATTTTTAAATTTACTATACTCTTATATGGCAGAGTGAAATCTATCTTTGTTACAGGGTTGAATGGGTTCGGATAATTCTGTGATACTTCATAATTTTTTGGAACTCCGATTATAATATTGTTGCCTAAGTTATAATTTCTGAAATTTCCGTTGAAATCAATTTGCTTTAATCTGTATAAATATTCACCGCTATTCAAATTTACATCTTTAAAATTATAATTTTTTACTTCATTTGAATTTCCAGCCCCTGTTATAAATCCAACTTTTAACCACTCAGAATTTTCACCAACTTTTTTTCTTTGAATTTCAAATCCTGAATTGTTTTTTTCCATTGATGTTGACCACTTTAATAACGCATTATTATTTTCGGTTGCCCCTGTGAACGAAATCAATTCAACAGGTAAAGAACCTGAACCACCTATCTCCGGCTGTTGAACCCAGTCTGCAAGTTGATCAAAAAATCCAATCGCTCCGAATCCAATACCTCTCGTTTCTGATTTTCCACCGCCACCATTATCATATTTAAAATAACTGAATGTTATCGCAGTATAAAATGTATTATAGTTTGTAGATGCTCCTCCATAAACTACTGACACTGCTGAATCACCGTCTCCGCTTTCTGAATATGGCACATAAGCAACACTGCTTCCGTTATAAGCACTTATCAAATCAGGTGAAGTATAAGGTGTTTCTGTAGTATCATCTGTGATTGCTGAGAAAAATCCTAATCCTTTAATTCTTCCGTCATCATTTGAAAACGGATTTCCGCCCATTGATTTACCCTGTGGTCCCCAGCTTGTCTGCAAATATCTCGCCTTAAGATATTGCCTGTAAAAAGTAGTATCTTCCACGCTTGTGAAATTAAAATCACTATCATATTCATCACCAAGTTTATTTCCAAAAACTATCAATGTCTTTTTATCAGACAAACTTGAATTATCAAGAAAACTTTTCATTGAATCTCTTAAAGCATTCGTCCAATTCCTTCTTCCGTCCCATCCGTATGCACTGAACATTACCACAACGGTTTTCCAGTTTGAAAGTGATGCGGATATATTATTCACGTTCATCGTATCATAATCATTATTAAATCTTCCGTCATCATTTAAAACATCAATAAATCTGTTCTTACTTGGGTTATGCCCGTTAATCAGAAGAATTGTTTTCGAATTTCTCGGAGAAAAATTTCCTGAGGTTACATTATTCGCTACTATCTGATCTCCCAAGAGATAAACTGAATCTGTTATTGTATAAGTCTCATTATTTATAAATGTAAAATCTTTAAACGTTATAACTGTATCTGTCCTTGTTGTTAAATTAGTTATCTGAACTGAATCAATGTAACCTCCCGGTGATACTTTTCTGTATGCCATAAATGATTTTGAAACGTTACTGTTATTTCTTACGATTGATGTAAAATTTTTAACAGTGCTGTTTTTGTGATACGACACTCCCGAAAAATTAACAAAGGATGCTTCCACGTCGTTATCAATTGAAATTCCGTTGAACTCTACTGCTCCAATATCGGGCATCGTTACACTTCTCGAATTTCCATATATATCAGTCGTAACTGCCACCGGAGAAGTCACCGGTGTTCCTCCGTCGTTTAACTGTGTTGCAATATCAGTTCTTATGTCCGGTGAATTTCCTGCTATATTCTGAAATGGTGGCATCTCTGTCACTGATTTATTATCTCTTGGTGAAACATAATTTCTGAAATCACCAATTGAACTCATTGAATTAACAGGATTTCTGAAAATAAAATTATTCACTCCCTGATTTACATAAAAACAATTATTATTTGAAAGTGAACTGTAATTATTTTTTATATCCTGTGTGCTTCCGAATGCTGCCGTATATCCAAACTCTCCTTTGTTTGATATGTTCACAAAAATATTATTTCGCATATCGAGTGTGCCCGACGTTGACTCTGACTGTAACCAGTAATAAATGCTGTGTGTGCTGAATGTCGGCGTTATACCTGATCTCTGAGAGTTTATATAAACTGTGTTGTAATATAAATTTACATTAATTCCATTAATATTATAAACATAAATTCCTACTACTCCTGCAATTGTATTTGGTGCACCGTATGTAGCACTTAGGTTTGCTATAAAATTATTGTATATTTCTGATGACTTGTTAACATAAATTCCATAAACATTACCTGAATTTACAGCATATAAACTATAAATTTTGTTGTTATAAATTTTTCCTTCTCCAAAAATTCCGATACAGTTATCATTGTTATAAACTTCATTATTGTAAACATTTGCCCCTTCTATTCCTATTATGTTTGGCGAAATATCTGAAGTGTTTATTCTGTTTTCATAAACTCTGTTATGATGAATATTTTTACCCATTATTCCGTAAATAACACTTGCAAAACCTAATCCGGTATGTTGATTGTTATATACATCATTTCCGTAAATATTAATACTGTCAGCGTCAAGTGTATTCACCTGAATTCCTCTTACACCAAAATTCACACCTGCTCCAGAAAGATTATGAACATCATTATTAAAAACTTCAACCCTATTGGTACCGGATGCAAATTGATAAATCCCCCAAAGAATTCCGGGATTACTAAAACTGCCGTTTCCAAAACAATTGTTCACATCATTTTCAAAAATTTTCACAACTCCGTTTGCACCACTTCTGATTCCGTAAATACTGCTTGAGTTTGATTCACTGTTACTGCCGACAGAGATATTGTTATTATTTATTTCACTGTCAGATTCATAACATGGAAATGTATTGATACCAAATATCGAAGCACTTCCCGCAGTCAACGCACCTCCTGAAATTCTATTGTTTGATATAAAAAAATTATCTGCTTGTCTTATATCAACCCCGTATGTTGTATGACTACCTCCTCCGATACCTGTTATCACGTTTCCACCGTTTGTTCCGATAAATAAATTGTAATCATAAACATCGAAATTTGATCCGTTAGGCATTAACCCATGTATAACAATTCCATGATAACTGTTTGTAATTGTATCTGATGTTATATAAAGATTTGAAACAGATTTATTTGAATCTACCGTTGAAATATTCTGTAACAAATTACTTGAGAGATAATTTGATGATAATATCCCAATCGTAAAATTATTAACTTTGTTTAATTCAATTTTACAATTTTTAATTGTGATAAATTTACATGCATTTGTATCCACATCTCTTCTAACAAGCAAAATTCCATATTCCATTCTGAGTGTGTTATTAGTGTTTGATGGATTATCTGTAAAATTTATTCCGTCAAAAGTTATATAATCACCCCCGGAAATTTTAATGACCGCATCTGCCTGTGCTCCATATATAAACGGATTTACTGTACCCGTTGTCCCCTGTATTACAGGATTTGAACCGGCGTCTGATTTCTGAAATACAATTGGAGAAGACGATGTCCCTGATGCTGTAATGTTCATTGGAGATTCGGAAAAAGTTTGTCCCGTTTTTATGTTAAACGTTACTCCCCCCATTCCTACTCCCTGCATATTTAAATCATTAATTGCAGCAGATACTGAGATGTAATCTCCCATACCTGTATTATCAATGGTTTTCACACCGGTTAATTGTGCAATCCCGTTATTAATCATCACTAAACAAATGATGATAGTTAGAATTAGTTTTTTCATTTTGTTAATCCCCTGTTTTGATTTTAAAAATTTTTCCACTCTTATCCCCCCTTAAAACAGGGGTAATAAGAGTGGGATAGTTCTTATTTTGTTTTGTATTAAAAAGAACTCTCAAAATTATGGATTATTAACTCTCATACAAAAGAATTTTTTTACAAAAAATTACAATGAATTTCACACAAAAACCTTAAAAACCGATTAGAATTGCAGTTTTTGAGCTTGTTTTATTACAAAAATATAATCGTGAATTACAATAAATTTTACGTTATTTTGGAAAAATTTTGTTTAAAATTTTAATTGCACCATTATTATTAATTGCTCGTATAATTCAAATATCAATTTCCAAAAATTTAATTTCAATAAATGGCAACTTATCTCTATAAAATTCAACCTGTTAAAGAAAATTTTAACGAAACAGGAACACAGGAAGATTTTAAAATTATGGGAGAGCATTTTGTATATCTCAAAGATCTAATGCAAAAAGGAATTTTATTTTTTGCAGGTCCTTGCCTTGATGCTTCTATGGGGCTTGCACTTTTTTCCGCAGGTTCTCTTGAAGAAGCAGAAAAAATTCTAAACGATGACCCTGCCGTAAAAAAAGGTGTAGTCAAAGGCGAAGTTAAAGAATACCGCATTTCAATAATAAACCGCGACTGGCAGGAAAAATAAGATTTCTCTGTTCATATCTTTTGAAAACTAATATATTTATTTTTGTTAAAATTGATTAAATGGACGTAATAATAGAATTTTTTAAAAATCTAAGAGATTTAGAAGCACTTATCAAATGGGGTGGCTTAACAGTCTTAATAATTATCATCTTTGCGGAAACAGGTTTATTAATCGGATTTTTTCTTCCGGGAGATTCACTTCTTATCACAGCAGGATTACTCGCTGCTCAGGGATATCTTGATATTTTTTGGCTGAATATTTCTTTAATACTTGCCGCGATTATCGGTGATACTGTCGGATACTGGTTCGGTAGAAAAACAGGACCAAAACTTTTTCAACGTGAGGAATCACGTTTTTTTAAACGGAGTCATCTTTTAAAAGCAAAAGAGTTTTATGAAAAACATGGTGGCAAAGCAATTATTTATGCAAGGTTCGTACCCTTTGCAAGAACTTTCGCTCCTATAGTAGCAGGCGTTGCCGAAATGAATTACAAAAAATTTGTCACCTATAATGTTACCGGCGGAATAATCTGGATTACCTCTCTATCATTACTCGGATATTATTTCGGAAATATTCCTTTTGTAAAAAAGAATTTTGAGTATGTAATTATCGGTGTAATTATTCTCTCTGTTATGCCAATCGTAATCGGATATATAAATCACAGAAAAGAAGAAAAATTAAAAAAAGAAAAAGCGTTAGAGAATCAATAAAGTGACTGAAACAGTTAACAAATTACAAAATATAATAATTGTAGGTGACAGGGTTTTAATTAAACCGAAATCAGAAACCGACAGGACTAAAACCGGATTATATCTTCCTCCCGGTGTTCAGGAAAAAGAAATAATACAGAGCGGATACGTTATGAAAGTTGGTCCGGGTTATCCTATTCCGATTCCTTCTGATAATATAGATGACAGTTGGAAAGAAACTGAAGAAAAAATAAAATACATTCCCCTTCAGGCAAAAGAAGGTGACCTTGCAATTTTCTTACAGAAAAGTGCATATGAAGTTTATTTTGAATCGGAAAAATATTTTATAGTTCCTCAGCATGCTATCCTTATGCTTGAGAGGAATGATTTTTTTGATTAAATATAACTTTTAATAATTTCTTCCGTAAAATATTTTATATTAAGTAATTTTTTTAAGCATATTCCTGTTCTTTTTTAATAATATTAAGAGCAGGAATATTTTTTTTTATAACAAAAATTTATTTCTCATTTAATTGGATAAAAAAGAGAAAATATTATTATTTATTCTTGCGGCTGTTCAGTTTACTGTCATAGTTGATTTTATGATTATGATGCCGCTTGGTCCTCAATTAATGAGAATTTTTGAAATTTCTCCTCAGCAATTCGGGTTTCTCGTTTCTGCTTATACATTCGCCGCAGGTATCTCAAGTTTTCTCGGTGTCTTTTGGGTTGATCTTTTTGACAGAAAAAAAGTTTTATTTTTCAGTTTCGCAGGATTGATTATTGCTACTCTCGCTTGTGCTTTATCTCCAACATATTCTATTCTTATGCTTGCAAGAATTCTTACAGGTATTTTCGGAGGCATTCCCGGTGCTGTTGTATTTTCTATAATCGGAGATGTTTTTCCTGAAAACAGAAGAGGAACCGCTTCGGGATACGTGGCAACAAGTTTTTCTCTTGCTTCAGTTCTTGGTGTTCCGTTTGGTCTTTTTCTCGCAAGTCTTACTAACTGGCATGCTCCTTTTTATTTTCTTTGTTTGATTGGATTAGTGATTCTCTTTATGATTTTTAAATTCGTTCCGAATATTAAATCTCATTTGAAACATAAATCAATTGACAGCAAAATATATGATTCTTTTTTACATATTATAA
>DOWN01000109.1 GCA_003519545.1 Bacteroidota bacterium | reverse complement strand
TAAAAATTCATACCTCAAAAAATTACCTTTTAAAAATCTTAAAGTATTTTAATTTAATATTCTTAATAGCTAACAAATCCAATAAAATAATATGAAAAAAACAATTAAACTTCTTTTGTTTTTTCTATTGGTATCGGGAAACCTATATTCACAATGGTCATCGAATCCAATGGAAAACCTTAGTGTAATAAGTCTTAACAATACACAGTTATTACCTAAGATAGCTTCTTCACCTGACGGTGGTTTTTATGTTTCCTGGTTTGACGGAAGAGGAAATGGTCAGTTAAAAGCATATCTTCAGAGATTTGACAGATTTGGAGTAAAACAATTCGGTGCTGACGGATTATTAATCAGTGATAAACCACAAAACAGTTGGTTAGGTGATTACTCATTAGTAACAGACGGATCTAACAATGCGATTTTGGTATTTTCAGATAAGAGAGCATCAACAATGGCTGATACTACTGTTAATCCGTATGCATATAAAATTTCTCCCGCAGGAGCATTTTTATGGGGACCTGATGGAGTTGCTTTAACAGGTGAAACATCAAGATATCAGATGTGGCCCAAAGCTGCTGTATTGACTGACGGTTCAGTTGCTTTTGCATGGTGGTATTTCTTTGAACCAACAAAAACATCCTGGGTTAAAATTCAAAGAATAAATTCAGCGGGAGTTCCTCAATATCCATCAGCAATTAGTATTCAATCACCTGACGGAAAGAGATATCAATATCCAAACATTGTTGCTTCTGATGCCGGTAATTTTATTGTCAGTTGGGTTTATGGACCAAAAGATACAGTAGGAAGTTTTGTACCTGATAATATTTCAGTTCATTGTATGAAATATAATTCAGCAGGAACAGCGGTTTGGGGATCAACACCTAAAACAGTTTATAGTGCTATGGGAAACACAGTACCTATTTATATGGTACCTGAAGTAATCTCAGATAAAAACAACGGAATTGTTATTTCATTTTTCCATACAACAGGATTACAAAACATTTCATCAGGTATTCAGAGATATTCATCAGACGGAACACAGATATATTCTAACAACGGAGTTAATTTATCTACCAATAGTTCAAGAATTCATATAGAACCATTCTCTGCAATCAATCCGAACAACAACGATATATATACATTTTTTGTTGATGCTGATGCGGCAACGCAGGATTTTCAGACAGTTTATGGTCAGAGGATAAACTCAGCAGGTCAAAGATTATGGAGTGATACAGGAAGAGCATTTGGTCAGTTGATAAATTCACAGGTTGCATATATAAATTGTTTTAATAACGGTGATACGAATGTTACAGTAACATACGGACAAGAAGTGCCGGGACCAATAAGAGATTTAATTTATGGATTCAGAACAGGACCAAGCGGAGTAATGCAGTGGGGTGGATCTCCTGTGTTAATGAGTTCGGTTGTAAGTTTTAAAGATTATATAAATGCAGCGATGAATCCTCAGGGAATGCTTGTATCAGCATGGCAGGATACGAGATTCGGAATGATGGGTAACGGAACATTATTCGTGCAGAATTTGAAACCGGACGGAACACTTGGGCCTGTAAGTATAAAACAAATAGGAACAAACTTACCCGGCAAATTTGATTTATCACAAAACTTTCCTAACCCTTTTAATCCAACGACAAAGATTAAATTCGATTTAAATAAAAGCGGAATGGTAACATTAAAGGTTTATGATAATTTAGGAAGGGAAGTTAATACATTGGTAAATGAAAATCTTTCTGCGGGAGTTTATGAAGTTAATTTTAACGCTGAGAATTTATCAAGCGGAATTTATTTCTACAGTATTACAAACGGCAGCGAAAAGATTACAAAGAGTATGTTGCTTGTGAAGTAAGAGATTTAAAAATGTTCCTAAAACAAAAAACCCTGACAGATTGCTCTGTCAGGGTTTTTTTATAACTTCATTTGATTTAATTCTTAGGAATTAAGTTTGGAAGTTACGGTTTAATAACCAATCATAAGATTAGTTATTTCCGAAGACTCTCCAGTTAAATCCTGCACCGATAGAATATACTAATACTCTGTCAGTTTCTTTATCAAATCCTGCTCTTATATAAGAAGTTAACCAGTGAGTTAAGTTGTAGTCAAGTCTTGCACCACCACTGATTAAAGTTCTTGAATCACCTGTGTTTGGAGATAAATTAATGAAAGAAGCAAAACCTGAGATACCGGCTCTGTTATTGATTGAGTGAGTAATGTCTGCTCTTGCACCGAATAATTTATCTTTACCACCGATGTAACTTCCACCATATAAACCTGTTCCGTTAGTTCTTACGAAGAAGTCAAGATTGTTTCTGTCCGGAATGAAAGGTAAGAATGATGGGAAAGAGAAAGGACCACCGAAACCTGCAGCAGGTCCGTTACCACTTGCTAATGAATCTAAAGCCATTGCGAAGAAACCTGATAATAATAACTGGGTTTGATCTGATAATGGTTTTCCGAATACAGCGTCAAATGATAAATAGTGATCGTGTGGTTTATTTTTTGTTTGATTGAATAACTGATACTGAGCTTGAATCTGAGCTTGGATACCTGTATATCTTGGGTATCTTACGTATCTACCTCTTGTGTTATTGATAGCTTCGTAAACTCTGATTGTCTGAGCCATTGTTAAAGGACCGCTAACAACACCTTCTTTTTGTAATAAAGACTGAAGATCGGTGAAGAAAGCAATATCCTGGTCATCATGATTTTTTGTATCATAATCACCATAAGCTCTTTTCTTTAATAAGTTTGCAATACCGAGAGTTACTGTGTTTGAGAATCTGCTTGTTGAATTCATAACACCACCTCTTACTAATGCTTCTTCAACATCTTTAGCAGTAGTAATAGTACCGGCATTATAAAGTCTTCCGTAACCTACAGCACCCCATAAGTAACCAGGACCTTCATAATCAGAAATAGAACCGCTGGTTCCTGTATCCTGATTGAATCTTTGGTAAGAAAGACCAAGAGCACCTGTGATATAGATTTGGTTAGGTGTGAAATAATAAGAAGCACCACCGAAACCAAGTGCTGCAAAATCAGTTCTACCAACTGAGTTACCACTGTTAACTTTTAATGAATTGTAGTTAACACCGGTTGCAAAGTAACCACCAACTAAAACTCTGGAATCAAATTTCCACTGTCTGTAGTCAGCGTTTAAATTTAAGTTTAAGTCTGTAATCGTGTCTCCACCGATTGTCTGAAACTGGTCAACGCTTAGAAGATCAACACCATATACTTCTAATCTTCTACCTTCAGAAACCGGATCTCTGTATTGCTCATACAAACCTTGAGATTGAGCATTACTAACAACAAAAACTGCTGCTAAAAGTAATACTAATTTGTAGATATTCTTCATACTGTTTTTTTTAATTAATTAAAATTAATACTATGCAATATAAGAAGAATAAAATTAAAAATCAATAAAAAATTACTTTAACATAGTTTCGTAACTACTTTATTTATTTGACCATTAGGGATTTCATTCTCCCTTGACAAAAAAATTTTCAAAAAATTTATGAAAAAATTGATATTTTTTTGATAAAAAATAATTAATGAAATTATTCTTTAATTCATTTATTTAAACGAACATTTTATTTAATTTGAATTTTAAAGAAAAACCGATAGTTTTATTTATATGCCTTCAATAACAATAGATAATCATCAGATAGAATTTACACCGGGACAGACTATTATACAGGCTGCCCTTGCATCAGGTATAGATATTCCTTATTTCTGTTATCATCCCGGACTTTCCGTTGCGGGTAATTGCAGAATTTGTTTGGTAGATATTGAAAAAATGCCAAAGTTATCAATTGCCTGTGCTACTCCATGTCAGGACGGAATGGTTGTTCACACAAAAAATGAAAAGACCATTCATGCACAGAATGCAGTAATGGAATTTCTATTAATAAACCACCCACTTGATTGCCCAATATGTGATGAGGCAGGGGAATGTAAATTACAGGATTACGCATATAAATATGGAGTTGGAATTTCGAGATTTGATGAAGAGAAAAATCACAAGGATAAAAGAGTATCTCTTGGACCAAATGTGATGTTCGATGCAGAAAGATGCATTTCCTGCTCAAGATGCATTAGATTTTGTGACGAAATTGCCAAAGATCCTGAGTTGACTTTTGTTCAAAGAGGAGAAAAAGTTACAATTGAATCATTTCCCGGTGAAGAAATGGATAATCCATATTCAATGAATGTGATTGAAATTTGTCCAGTAGGAGCATTAACTTCTAAGGATTTTAGATTTAAGTCGAGAGTATGGGAAATGTCATTTACTGATTCTGTTTGTCCGGGTTGTTCAAGAGGATGTAATACAGTAATGGGTGTGAGAAATAATGAAATTTTAAGAATAGAACCGAGAGAAAATCAGGAAGTGAATCAATACTGGTTATGCGATTGGGGAAGACTTAATACAATTAAAAGAGTCAACGATGAGAAAGTAAGAATTTCTTCACCGATGATAAAAATTTCAGGAAGTGATAATTTAGTTGAAGTAGATTGGGATGAATCAATATCTCAGGCGGCATCATTGTTAAAAGGTATTTCGTCTAATGAAATAATGTTTGTTGCATCTCCATATTCAACACTTGAAGATAATTATGCATTAAAGAAACTTGCAAAGACAGTTTTTAATTCTGATAAAATTATTTATCTGCCACATATTGATGAATCATTTGAAGATGAGATATTAAGAAAAGCAGACAAGACACCGAATTCAAACGGATTAAAATTACTTGGAATACAACCGTTCACAAATAATGATATAGCAGATTTAATGTCAGGTCAGTTTAAAGTATTATATGTATTGAATGAGAATATAACAAGATTACCGGAGTTTTCATCATTTATTAAAAAAGTAGATTCAACGATTCAACATCTTGAAGAATCAAATTCCTACTCAAGTAAATCAAATGTATTATTTCCTGATTCCACTTATGCAGAGATAAACGGAACGTTTGTAAATTTTCAAAACAGAATACAAAGAGTGAGACCGGCGGTTGCTACTCTTGAGGTAGAAAGATTGCTTGGAGATTTTGAATTATCAAGATGGGATAAGTTCGGAGCACCAAATGACAGATGGACACACGGCACGAAGTTCAATTCAAGACCGGCTTGGAAGGTAATTAAAAATCTTGCAAAAGTTTTAGGCCATAATTTTGAATTTAACAATTCAGAAGAAGTATTTATAGAACTTGCAAATACAATAGAAGGAATGGCGGGTTATGATTACGACACAGTCGGAAAAAACGGAGTATTAGCAGGAAGTAAAGTATTAACAAATTGATTTTAAAAATAAAAATTTAATTCGTGAACGAAAGGGGCTAAAAGCCCCTTTTTATTAATATCCTGATGTTAGAAATAAAAAATTTAAAACATAATTATAAATCACCGGATAATAAAGAATTTAATATTTTAAATATTGAATTTTTTAATCTTGATAAATCAGACCAAATGGCTGTTTACGGAAGAAGCGGATCCGGAAAAACTACTTTTATAAATTGCATATCGGGATTAATAAAGCCAACCTCAGGAGAAATAAAAATAAATTCACAAAACATTGTTGAACTTAGTGAATCACAGCGTGATAAATTCAGATCAAAAAATACAGGAATAATTTTTCAAAATTTTAATTTATTAAAAGGATTTACTGTATTTGAGAATATTCTGATAGGGATGAAGTTTTCAGGTCGAACCGATAAAAAAGAAGCAGAAAAAATTCTTGAGCGTGTAGGTTTAGAGAACAAGAAAAAATTCAAAACCGGAAAATTATCATCAGGTGAACAACAGAGAGTTGCAATAGCAAGAGCAATTGTTAACTCGCCGGGTTTATTACTTGCAGATGAACCGACTGCAAATCTCGATATAAAAAATTCTGATAATATAATTAACTTAATAAAAGAAATTTGCAGTGAAAAAAATATTTCTCTTTTATTGATAACACACGATAAAGAGATACTCGAAAGGTTTGACAATAAACTGAATTTTGAAGAACTGAATAAACAGATGAGTTAATTCAAATGAGCATATTTAAAATTGTAATAAAAAATTTAACACAAAGAAAATTATCTTCATTTTTAACAATGCTTTCAGTATTGCTTGGAACAGCATTGATAATTTCTATTGTCACGATAAGAGAAGAAACACAAAGAGCATTTGACCAATCAGCCACTGGATATGAATTAATAGTCGGACCAAAAGGCAGTCCGGTACAACTTACACTCAGCACGGTCTTTCATATAGGTTTTCCTATAAATAATATGCCTTTTAAAACTTATGAATTGTTAAAAAATGATAAACGAGTAAAATTAGCAATACCCTATATACTTGGAGACAATTATAAAAATCACAGGATTATCGGAACGACTAGAGAAATCTTTACCGAATTTGAATATGTAAAGGGAAAAAAATATGAATTAAGCGAAGGAAAGATTTTTGAAAAAGAATTTGAATCGGTGATAGGAAGTGACGTGGCAGAGAAAACGGGATTAAAAACCGGAGATGAGTTTACAGGTTCGCATGGAATAGAATCATTTGAGTTTGCAGAAGAACACAGCGACCATAATTTTAAAGTAACGGGAGTAATGAAAAAAACTTATACTCCTAATGACAAAGTTATTTTCACATCAATTGAATCTGTTTGGGATATACATCACTATGCACCAGTGGAAAACAAGGAAACACCTGAAAGCAAAACAAAAGAAACTCACAATCACAATCACGATCATAAACACAGCCATACAGATAAAACAGATACAAACAACACAGATACAATTCACAGTCACTCTCTTAATGAAATTCCCGAAGACAGAAAAACAGTTTCGGCTGTATTGATAAATTTGAAATCACCCGTGTTTTTTGATTTGCTAAGGAGACAGATAAACGATGATAAATTTGAAGGAATTAACGCTCAGGCAATAATTCCTGTGATGGAGATAAAACAATTATTTGATATAATCGGAAATATAAATTCAATATTACTTTTCATTTCTTATCTGGTTGTTATTGTTGCTGTCATTTCGATTTTGGTTTCTATTTATAATACAATTAACGAACGTAAAAATGAAATTGCGATAATGAGATCGCTTGGTGCAAGCAGGAGCAATATTTTTTCAATTATAATACTTGAAGGACTGATTATTTCATTCATAGGGAGTATATTAGGATTTATATGCGGTCACCTGATAGTTTATTTATTAAGTCCGTTAATTTCAGAAAAGACCGGAGTATATATAACCGGATTAGTATTCAATATTTTTGAATTATACTTGGTATCAGGAACAATTATATTGGGTATCTTAGTTTCAATAATACCGGCGATAAAAGCATACAGAACTGATGTCGCAACTAACCTTTAATTTTGAAAAAAATAATTTTAAACATAGTGTATTCATTAATTATAATAACAATATTTGTAGCATTATTTGCTAACACAAAAACAAAAACAGATGCATTTGTAATGACGACCGATGGAGAATATATTCAGACTTCATCATTAATTAAAAATGTAAAAGAAAATCAGGACAGCAGTAAAAATAAAAGCGGTGATAAAACGACACTTGACGGAGAAAAAAAGATAAATACTCCCGATATGTTTTCCGCACCGATTGATACTACATTACCATTTAATAAACTTACATTCAGAACTTTACGGACATATATTCCCGGCAAAGATATACCGCAGGAGATAAAAGATTTAAACGGAAAGAATGTAGAGATTAACGGATTTATGACACCGCTCACAGCGTTACAGGATATGGATGAGTTTTTATTATGTTCAGCACCACCATTGAGTTGTTACTGTGCACCTCCTATTTTTATAAACGAAATTATTTATGTAAAATTAAAAAATAATTTAAAAACGGATTATAAAACCGGAGTTATAAATATCAAAGGAAGATTGAATATTAACTTTGATATTAAAGACGAATATTCGGATGTTATTTATACAATTGATGCAACCGGAATAAAGTAAATTATTAATGAAAAAAATCACACCTGAAATAATCAGAAAAGCAAAACGTTTTGGATTTTCTGATAAACAACTTGCACAAATTTTTAAAACAAAAGAGTCTGAAATAAGAAAATACAGAATTAAAAACGGTATATATCCCGTTTATAAAACTGTAGATACATGTGCTGCTGAGTTTGAAGCAAACACACCTTATCATTATTCAGTTTACGAACCTTACAATGAATCAATTTCATCCGACAAGGAAAAGATTATTATTCTCGGCGGCGGTCCAAACAGAATTGGACAAGGGATAGAATTTGATTATTGTTGTGTGAGATGTGTGAAAGCACTGAGAGAAGAAGGATATGAAACCATTATGATTAACTGTAATCCGGAAACAGTTTCTACTGATTATGATATAACAGATAAATTATATTTTGAACCATTAACAACTGAAGATGTACTTAACATTGTAAAGTATGAAAAAAATGTAAAAGGTATAATTGTAAGTTTTGGAGGACAGACACCTTTAAAAATTTCCAAAGAACTTGAGAAAAACGGATTAAAAATTTTAGGCACTTCATCAAAAGATATTGACATTGCAGAAGACAGAAAAAAATTCGGAAAGTTACTTGATACTCTTGATATACCTAAACCTGAATATGGAACAGTAACGACTATTCAACAAGCATTAAGAACCGCAAATAAAATAGGATATCCCGTATTAGTAAGACCATCATACGTATTAGGCGGCAGGGCAATGCAAATAGTATATAATGATGAAGCCCTGAAATCTTTTTTTGAAGAAGCGGCAAAATTCTCAGGAGAACATCCTGTCTTAATAGATAAGTTTCTTGAGGAAGCAAGAGAGATTGATGTTGATGCACTTTGTGACGGGAGTAATGTTTATATCGCGGGAATAATGCAACACATTGAAGAAGCGGGAATTCATTCAGGAGACAGCACCTCAATTTTACCTCCGATATCATTAACGAAAAAAAATCTTAATGAGATAAAAAAATATACCAAGCGAATTGCAAAGGCGTTAAACGTAATAGGAATGATTAACATTCAGTTTGCCATAAAAGACAATGTTGTTTATGTAATTGAAGCAAATCCGAGAGCATCGAGAACAGTGCCTTTTGTAAGTAAAACAACGGGAGTACCAATTGCATCAGTTGCAGCGAAACTTATAGTAGGAAGAAAACTTAAAGAATTTGAATTAAAAGATTTTGAATCACTTGATTACATAAGTATAAAAGAGTCAGTATTTCCATTTCAAAAATTTCCGAGAGCAAAAATGTTTTTAGGACCGGAAATGAGATCAACCGGAGAAGTAATGGGTATATCAAAATCATTTGGTGCTGCGATGGCTAAGGCACAAGACTCAACCGGAAATCCACTCAGAACATCCGGAAATATTTTTATAAGTTTAAACAATAATGATAAAAAACCAAAAGCGATAAATCTTTTGAAAAGATTTGAAGAATTAGGATTTGGAATATATGCGACACACGGAACGAATAAATTTTTCAGAGAAAATGGAATTAAATCAGAACCGGTTTTTAAAGTTAACGAAGGAAGACCAAACATAGTTGATTTAATAAAAAACGGTGAGATACAACTTGTGATAAACACACCTTTAGGGGAAGAATCAAGATTTGATGAATATGCGATTGGCTGGGCTGCAGTTCAGCACAAGATACCTTTTATAACAACACTTTCAGCCGCACAGTCGGTTGTTGAAGGAATTGCAAGAATTAAGTCACACGATTTATCCGTAAAATCTTTACAAGAATATTATAAAAATTAATATTATATTAATTAAGATTAATCGGTTTTAGGGGGAAATTAAAACTGATTAAAAATGAAACGTATATTACTTTCTATTCTTTCTATTCTTTCTTTTCTTTTTTTATTCTCACAGAATATTAACGGTCAGTGGGTTTCTTCCACAGGACTTGCTTCAAAAAACATTACGAGTATTGTAAAAACATCCGACAAAATGTTTGCCGGTGCGAGAACAAATATTTTTACTTCAGGAGAAATATTTGTATCTACTGATTATGGAATAAGTTTTTCATTAGTGAATATGGGGTTTAATCCGAGCGGAATTTTTTCAATGATTTCATTTAATGATACAGTAATAGCAGGGACTTATGAAAAAGGTGTTGCAATATCAACAAATAACGGAGTTAACTGGGTATTGAATAATGTTAATTCTCAATTTGGACCCGGTGTGTTTACGATGATAAAAAACAAAAGTAATATAATTGCTTTTTTAAACGGAGGAACTGCATTATATATTTCTTCCAACGGTGGATTTAACTGGACAGGAATAAGTGGACACAATATGTCAGTGATAAATAATTTTTATGCAAGTGGAGATACAGTATTTGCAGCACACAGGCATGGAGTTTCTTATTCAACAAATAATGGATATAACTGGACAAGACCCACCAATAATGGATTAACGGCAAACCCTGATATGTCAACACCGACAAATTCAATTATAAAAATAAATGATAAATTAATTTGCGGAGAGTTACGGAAATTATTTGTTTCAACCGATAACGGGAATAACTGGACTCAAGCGGGGAGTTTAGAATTATCTCAAAACAGTATTTTCACCGATATTATCCGACACAATAATAAATTAATAACGGGAGTTTATAGTTTAATAAGTCCAAATCCTTATGGAGTTTATATTGATGAAAATTTTAATTTTAACTGGAGTAATATAACTTCAGGATTACCAGCCGGATGCATTATATATGAACTGATGATTCATAACGGAAGATTATATGCAGGTTTGCAGGCAAACGGAGTTTATTCAATTGATCTGAACGGATTAACTAATATTAAAAACTCAGATTTGATAAATGATTATCAATTGATTGAATGTTTTCCAAATCCTTTTAACCCAATTACAAATATAAAAGTGAATTTAAAAGAAAGTTCGGAAGTTAGTTTAAGTATTTATAATTCGAGCGGTGAGAAAATTGAGGAATTATATAACGGTAAATTAAACCGCGGGACTTCTGAATTTAAATGGATAGCTACAAATAAAAGTTCAGGAATTTATTTTATTGTAATGAATGCAGGCGGAAATAAAACTGTGCAAAAAATTGTTTTGATGAAGTAAAATTAAAACTGAACGCTAACACCACCGACCGGAAAGAAAGCCCATTGATATATTGTACCGAGTTTATTTTTTTGTTCGTTCCAAAAATAGTTATAAATATTTTCTCTGTTAAATAAATTTTGAATTTCTAGATAACCGACAACACTAACTTTTTTGAAATTAAATTTTTTATCAACTCTTAAATCAATCCTCATATAATAAGGATATCTGACACTATTGAAATCAGTTGTTGCAAAAATTCCACGATTGTTCTGCTCAGATAAAGCAATATTATATGGTGTATAAGGACGACCTCCTGCATATTTCCATTTAATTCCAACCAACCAGTCATTTTTAAATTGGTAACCTGCAATAATAGTAAACTGATGACCGGGATCAAATTCACCGGGCTTTTCACCACCTTCAATAGCAGTGAAACCGGAATTACTGTATGAATAATTTATTAAACCATATAAACCATTTTTAGTTAGTTTTTTCTGAATGGAAAAATCAATTCCTCTGACATATCCGTTTCCTGCACTAACTGCTTCACCAACAATATTAGGACCGTTATCAGCACCACCATCAATTAAAATAAAAGTTGGTATGTCTTTCCATACGGGATAATCTTTATACCGCTTTTCATAAACTTCCAGAGTTGCTTTTATTTCATCATTAAAAAAATGTTCTATGCCGGCAATGAAATGTTCACTTCTAATGCTGTTGAGTTTGTAATTTTCAGGATGTGATGTAACCCATATATACTGAGGATTCTGAAAGAATATACCGTATGCTCCGTTTAATGCTGTTGACTGATTTAACTTATATGAAATTCCTATTCTCGGAGAGAAAGTATTTTTAAGTCTTATATAATCAAATCTATCAACTCTGAATCCCGTGTTTAAAATAAACTTATCATTAAAAAACTTTGAGGTAAGGTTAATATGACCGAATAATTTATAGGTATTAGTTTTCGCATCGGCATCAATTGCTTCGTATATATATCCTGCAGCGTTAGTATCTCCTTTAAGGAATAATTCATTTTTCAGATTTATATATTTTCCGCCTATACCTGAATTTAAAGTTAAGAAATTATTCAATCTGAAATTTAAATCGGATTTAAAAGTTAATTCATTTTCATAAGCATTACTTTTAAATCTTGTTATAGATTCATCATTTATCTCAAACTGAATAATATCATAACCAGAATATGAATTTGAAACAACAGACTGTAAATAACCATTTGAAAATAATCTTGTCCAGTTTAGCCCGGCAACAAAAGCATTTTGATTAGCGTTAGATTTTCCATAAGGATTATCATCTTCAGTTTCACCTGAAAATTCAATTTTATCAATTCCTGAAAATCCAATCAAAGTAAGTTTATCATTTATTCCCGCATTAAAATTAATTTTCATATTTATATCCCAGTAATTAGGAACGGCTGCAAGGCGGATTGAATTTTGAATTAACTCAAGATAACTTCTTCTCACAGAAAAAAGATAAGATGCTTTATCAGATATTGGACCTTCAAATATTCCGCCAAAACCGGCAATAGAAAGATTTATATCCTGAAAATGATTTTTATAACTGCCTTCTCTGAATTTAATATTTAATACACTTGAAAGTCTGTCACCATATAAAGATGGAAATCCACCTGTGAACATATCAGCATCAAGAATGAATTTTGAGTTAATAAACGAGATAGCACCGCTTGAAGAACCCTGAGTTCCAAAGTGATTTATATTAGGAATTTCGATACCGTCAATCAGAATTAAATTTTCAGATGGAGATCCGCCTCTTACTATCAAATCATTTCTTTGATCATTGCCAATTGAAACACCCGGTGCGGATTGCAACATCCGGGAGATGTCTTCAACTGCTCCGGGAGCACGACGAATTTCTTCATAATCTAGATTGAGAAAACTTATATTTATGTCGGACTTCTTTTGGAAAAAATTTGCCTGAACATTAATTTCATCTGTTGAAAAACCTTGAGGAGTCAGTATTAAAGTAACTTCAAGAGGTCTGCTTGCATAAATTACAAGATCGGTTTTTAAAATTGGTTCATAACCGATTGCCGAAACTTTAATTTGATAATTTCCAAAGTTTAATTCTTTGAGAACAAACTCACCATTCTCATTTGTCTGAGTTTTTAAACCTGAAAGTTTTTCAATTGAAGTATTATCGGCACTTAAAATTTCAATTATAGCACCTTCAATAGGTGATTGAGTTTCTTCATCAAGAATTATTCCTTGAATGCTTCCGTTTTGCTGAGAAAAAAGTTCATTGGAAAATAACAGAATTAAAAAAATAAAAAATAATTTCATAAAAATATTAGACATTGATAATCAAATAGACCGTATATAAAACATAAATAAGAACAAATAAAATTCCTTCTTTTCTTCCGATTTGATGTCTGCCAAAAATAAAAATACTTAAAAACAGAAGAAGACTTGCAAGTACAACCATCATAATATCAATGTTGTTGGCAGGTGTAAGCGGCATAGGTTTTATAGTGGCACTTAAACCTAAAATCCAGAAAATATTAAATATATTTGAACCGACAACATTTCCAATTGCGATATCAGATTGTTTTTTATAAGCGGCGACTGCACTTGTAGCAAGTTCGGGAAGAGAAGTACCAACTGCAACAATTGTCAAACCGACAAGAGACTGACTCATACCTAAACCGAGTGAAATTTCAACAGCACCATCAACAATCCATTTACCTCCTAAAATTAATCCTGTCAATCCAAGCAAAATAAACAAAACAGATTTAAAAGTTGTCAACTCTTTAACGTCACCGGAAACTTCTTCCGGATTTTCTCTTGCAATAGCAAAAACATAAACCATAAAAATACTGAAAAAACCGAGAAGAGTTAATCCGTCAGTCCTGGAAATTTCGTTGTGTGAATACCCATCAAGAAAAATATCATTTCCCATAACAAGAATCACTAATCCCGCCAATAAACTCAGAGGAATTTCTTTCCACACAGTATTTTTCTGAACACGAAGCGGATAGATAATTGCAGATATTCCGAGAATTAATAAAATATTTGCGATGTTACTTCCTAAAATATTACCTACAGCAATTTCATTATTACCGGATATACTTGCGAATAAATTCACAACCAGTTCAGGAGCAGATGTACCGAAAGACACAATTGTCAAACCGATAACGATGTTTGAGATTTTAAATTTTTTTGCAACGGAGGCGGCTCCTTCAACAAGTAAATCCGCACCTTTAATAAGTAAAGCAAAACCAATTACAAACAAAATATATGTCATAAAAATTAATCTTTTACAAAAATCATAAATTGTATTTTAAATTTTTAGTCTGAAAAAAAGCATAAATACCGGAACGAATGTTTCTGAATTTTTATTCTCTTAAATCATTTATATTTTGAAAATATGAGTAAAGTTATAGCAATAATAGGAAGACCTAATACGGGTAAATCAACATTATTTAACCGAATAATAGGCAAACGTCAGGCAATAGTGCATCCGACAAGCGGAGTAACACGTGACAGAAATTACGGTGAAGCCGAGTGGACAGGAAAAAAATTTTTCTTAATTGATACAGGAGGATATGTTCCTGATTCTGATGAGTTATTTGAAAAAGCAATTAATGATCAGATTAAAATTGCAATTGAGGAATCAGATAAGATTATATTTACAGTTGATACTGCAAACGGTTTACATCCCGTTGATAAAGAAATTGCAAAGTTGCTCAGGAAATATAAAGGAGACAAAAAAATATTTCTTGTTGCGAATAAATCAGACAACAACGAAAGAGATATAAATTCATCTGAATTTTATTCACTGGGATTTGATGAACCGGTATCAATTTCAGGATTAAACGGAAGAAATGTTGCAGACCTGCTTGATATGATTACTGAAGATATTGAAGAGACTGAAGAAGTGGAAGATGAAAGATTTAAAATTGCAATTGTCGGCAGACCAAATGCAGGTAAATCATCCTTAACAAATGCATTATTAAAAGAAGAAAGAAATATAGTAACAAACATTCCCGGAACAACGAGAGATTCAATAGACTCCGTTTTAAAATATTACAATGAAGAAATTGTATTAATTGATACGGCAGGTTTAAGAAAAAAATCAAAAATAGATAAAGATGAATCATTAGAATTTTTTTCAACCGTAAGAACATATAAAGCAATCCAAAGATGTGATGTTGCAATTGTTGTTATAGATGCGACATTGATTATGGAACAGTTCAGAGATACACCCGATATGAAGAATGCGATATTCAGATTAGACAGACAGGATATTAGAATTATTGATGAAGTTGTCAGTTTGAACAAAGGAATTTTACTTTGCATAAACAAATGGGATTTGGTGGAGAAAGATTCAAAGACTGCGGAGATAATCAGGAAAAAAATTGAAGAACATTTAAGAAGTTTTGGATATCTGGAAATCATTTTTATTTCTGCTTTGACAAAACAAAGAATTCATAAAGTTTTAGAATCTGCAAAAGAAATTTATGAAGAAAGAAAACGAAAAATCAAGACAAGTGAACTGAATGATTTTCTGGAAGAAGCAAAGTTAAAAAACCAACCACCTGCTGTTCAGGGAAAAGATTTAAAACTGAACTATGTTACACAGGTAAAAACTGCTCCACCAGTTTTTGCTTTTTTTTGTAATGAACCAAAAATAATTCCTGAAAATTATAAAAAGTATCTTGAGAATAATTTCAGAAGCAGGTTTGGATTCAGAGGTGTTCCCGTTACTTTTGTTTATAAAAAGAAAAATTAAAAATTTTTAATGATAGCCGAAGTCTTTACTGCAGCAACATTTGGAATAGATGCAAATATTGTAAGAGTAGAAACATATACCGAAAGAGGAATATTTTCATTTTCTATTGTGGGCTTGCCGGACAGTATAATTAAAGAGTCTAAAGACAGAGTAATAGCGGCACTTAAAACAAACGGATATAATTTTCCCATAAAAAGATACACTGTAAATCTTTCTCCGGCAGATTTGAAAAAAGAAGGTGCGGGATTTGATTTACCGATTGCCATAGCACTGCTCACTGATTTAGGAATGATAAAATCATCTAAGTTAAAAGATTATATACTTGTCGGTGAACTTTCACTTGATGGAAATATCAGACCTGTACCCGGTGTATTGTCAATCACTGCCGAAGCAAAAAAAAATAATTTCAAAGGTGTTATTATTCCCTCAGAAAATGCAAAGGAAGCCGCATTTATAGAAGGTATTGAAATTTATCCTGTTGATAATATAAAAACAGTTATTTCATTTTTACAAGATCAGATTAAAATTACACCGTTTGAACTGAACCTTGAAGAGTTGTTCAAAGAGAACAGCAGTTACAATGTTGATTTTTCAGATGTGAAAGGTCAGGCAGAAGTTAAACGTGCTATGGAAGTTGCGGCTGCCGGCGGACATAATATTATTCTGATTGGATTACCCGGTTCAGGAAAAACAATGTTGGCAAAAAGACTTCCGTCTATATTGCCTCCTATGACACTTCAGGAAGCACTTGAAACAACAAAGATACATTCAATAGCGGGAATTTTATCAAAAGAAAATTCAATAGTAGCAACTCGCCCATTCAGGTCACCACACCATACGGCAAGCGATACAGCAATTGTAGGAGGAGGTGTGAATGCAAAACCGGGGGAAATTTCTTTTGCACATAACGGAGTTTTATTTTTTGATGAACTTACTGAATTTAAAAAAAATGTTTTGGAAGTGATGAGGCAACCTCTTGAAGAAAGAAAAGTAACGATAGCAAGAACAAAAATAACAGTTGAATACCCTTGTAGTTTTATGTTTGTGGCGGCGATGAATCCGACTCCTGCAGCAAACGAAAAAGAACTGGAGAGGTATTCAGATTATGACATACAAAAATATTTATCAAAAATATCCGGACCTATTCTTGACAGAATTGATATTCATATTCAGGTGAATCCTGTTCCCTTTGATGAACTTGCATCAAAGAAAAAAACTGAAAGTTCAGAAGAAATCAGAAACAGAGTAATAAATGCGAGAAAGGTTCAATTGGAAAGATTCAAAGATAAGGAAGGAATTTATACAAATTCACAGATTGAACCAAAAGATATAAAATTATTTTGTGATATTGATGAGCAATGCGAACAGATATTAAAACTTGCTATGAATAAACTTGCATTATCAGCAAGGGCTTATGACAGGATTTTAAAAGTATCAAGGACAATAGCAGATTTAGACGGTTCAGAAAAAATAACACCGGCACATATAAGTGAAGCGGTTCAATATCGTTCTCTTGACAGAGAAGACTGGAATGTATATTAATATGAAAAATGATATCAGAATTAATTCATGGAAAGATTTACAGGAAATTTTATTTAAAGATTCTTATGATAAAAAATTAAAAAGATTCAGATCGGCTTATGTTTACAGAGGGCTTTCGGATGCACGATATAAATTAAAATCTACTCTCATAAGACTTGGCGGTGAGTATGACCAGTTAGAAGGACATCTCCTTAGGAATTTTAAAAAATATGCTCACAGAAATCCCGCACCCGGAAATTCATCCTGGAACTGGCTCGCAGTTGCACAACACCACGGATTACCGACAAGACTTCTCGACTGGACTTATTCTCCTTATGTTGCTTTACACTTTGCGACCGCAAATGTTTTTAAGTATAATATTGACGGAGTTATCTGGTGTGTGAATTATGTAAGGTCAAACGAATCTTTACCCCTGAAACTCAAAAGAGAATTAAAAGAAGAAGGTTCTAATATTTTCACACCTGAAATGCTTGAAGAGGTTTGTGTTTCTTTAAAAGATTTTAAAAATTTATCTAAGAAAAAATTTATAATGTTTCTTGAACCGCCGGCACTTGATGAAAGGATTATAAATCAGCACGCATTGTTTTCGTTAATGTCAGATTCAAAGGCGATTATGGATGAATGGTTAATAAAAAATCCGAAATTATATTTCCGTATAATTATTTCGGCAGAATTAAAATGGGAAATAAGAGATAAACTTGATCAGGTAAATATAACGGAAAGAGTTTTGTTTCCGGGACTTGACGGACTTTCATATTGGTTACGCAGGCATTACTCACCAAAAGATATCGAAGACCCTGAGGAAAATTCCCTCACATCCGAAAACCCAAAACCTTAGGAGATGAAGGTGTAAAACCAGTTAATTTTTATAGTGGAAAATCCTAATTGTTTCAACTTATTGAAAGAATTATGCATAATTCTTTCAACATACTGAACGAATTCAGAAATCAACTTTAAAGTATTGTTAAAACAAGAATAATATTGATTAAAATTGATTTTTGCCTCAGGTAATCATAGTGTAAGAATTAAATAATATCGCATTTGTCGTTGAATATTATGACAAATACGTATATTTTTGGTTATGGAAGATAAATTAACATTAGATATACTTGGTTTAACGGAGACACATAAGAAATCTTATAAACCGGACAAATTAAGATTCTTAGATTATAATGTAAATAAACGGTCATTTATAAATTTTTCGAAAAATGTTTCAGTTCCGCAAATGAAGTTAGCGAACTGGTTATCCGTTTCACTGAGGACTTTACAAAGATATCCCTATAGCAAAGAACTTAGCAATGATGTAAAAGAAAAATTGTTTTCTCTTGCGGATTTATATTCAAAGGGAATCAAGTTAATGGGAAAAGACAATTTTAACAAGTGGCTAGAAAAAGAAAACCGGGGACTTGGAAATGTTAAACCATCAGATTTATTAAGTTATTATTCAGGAATTGAAGAAGTGAAAAACATTCTTGAAAGGATTTCGCACGGAGTTTACTCTTAATGTTTTTATACAGAATTGCACAGTGCAAGTTTTTAAAAGATTTAAGCGGATACGGAGCGGAAAAATTTGGTGGCAGGTGGAATACCAAAGGAGTTCCGGCAATTTATTTTTCATCCAGTTTATCACTGTCAACTTTAGAGTTACTTGTTAATTCAACTGAAAATTCACTCATAAAAGATATCTGCTATATTAAAATTGAAATTCCGGACAATTATAAATTAAAAATATTTGAAAAGAAAGAATTACCCAACACCTGGAATCAGTATCCATATTCAACTGAAACCGTTGAAGCAGGCACTAAAATATTAAATGATAAGAAATATGGCGGACTGAAAATTCCTTCAGCGGTATTGCCTATAGAATCCTATCCCGAAGAATTTAATATAATTCTCAATCCATTATATGAAGAATTTAAACATGTAAAAATTTATACTTCGGATAAATATAACCCCGATAAAAGACTAATATAATTAATACCTCACAGCAAATTACTTGCAAGTTCGGCGAGTTCGCTGCGTTCTCCTTTTACAAGATTTATATGTGAATATAATTTCTGTCCTTTGAAATGTTCTATTAAATACGTCAACCCGTTTGACTGTGAATCAAGATATGGATGGTCTATCTGATATATATCCCCTGTGAAAACAATCTTCGAACCCTCTCCCGCTCGTGTTATGATAGTTTTAATTTCATGTGGCGTTAGATTTTGTGCTTCATCAATTATAAAAAATATTCTCTGCAAACTTCTTCCGCGAATATAACTCAATGGTTCTATAACAAGTTTTTGATCTTTTACCATTTGAGAAATTGTTTGGTGTTGTTTATCAGTTTCAGCATATTGATCCTGTATAACTTTTAAGTTATCCCAAAGAGGTGTCATATAAGGTGTAAGTTTACTCTCAACATCACCGGGCAAGTATCCAATATCTTTATTGCTCAACGGGACAACCGGTCTTGCAATATAAATTTGTCTGTAGTGTTTTCTTATATGCAGAGCGGATGCCAATGCCAATAAGGTTTTCCCGGTACCCGCTTTTCCGGTTAATGATATAAGAGGAATTTCAGTATTTGTAAGTGAATCAACCGCGAAAGTCTGCTCAGCATTTCTCGGAAGAATTCCATAAACCGGCATCTTATCAACTTTACGAATTAAATCTCTGTTTACATCTGTATGAACTAAAACTGAACGGTTTGAATTTCTTAAAATAAAATACTTGTTCGCAATTATTTCTAATTTATTTTTTTTAAAAGTTTTTGTCAGTTCAACTTCAAAAGGTGATGTAAATAATTTTTGTAAAACTTCATCGTCAAAATTTTCGATTACTTCCTTACCACTGTATAATTCTTCAATATCTCTAATCTTATCAGTCGTATAATCTTCCGCCGGCAATCCTATTGCTTTTGCTTTCATTCTCAGGTTAACATCTTTGGTAACGAGTATAACAGGTTTTTTACTTTTATATTTATCCTTTATCTCAAGTGCAGTGCTTAATATTCTGTGATCAGGATTATCTTCCTTAAATACTTCTTTGATTTCTTCATTTAACCCTTTTGAAATTGCAATGGAAACTTTTCCTTTTCCTCTTCCGAGAGATACACCGCCATTGAATAATGCTGAGCCGGTCATACTGTCGAGTGTTCTTGCAAACTCGCGTGCATTTAAATTTATAACCTGATTGCCTCGTTTGAAATGATCAATTTCTTCTATAACGGTAATCGGCACAACGATATCATGTTCTTCAAACTGATGAATACTTGTTGCATCGTGAAGAATAACATTTGTATCAAGCACAAAAACTTTTGATGAATTTTTTCGAGCCATCTGAATTTTATAAAGTTAGTTCAAGACTTAAGTTTAATCTGTTATTAATATTTCCCTGAATTCTGTCATTTCCCGATCCGATTTCTTTAACCCCGTCAAAATAAGTCTCTGCATATTTTCCTGAAATCTCAATATAGTTTAAAGGTTTATATTTTATAAGTAAATACCATCTGGTGCCTTTCCCATAAAGTGCCACATTTGAAAATAAACCTGATATATCGTTTTCATATTCATATACTCTGCTGTCGTAAGAATCAGTATTGAACATAACAAATCTCGTATCGACAGAAAGATTCTTAAAGGCAATAAATTTTAAATCAGTGAAAAATAAATATCCTTTATTACTGCCTCCAAAATTTTTGTAATTTACATTCACATATTCATATCTGGATTTCAATCTCATTTTATCAGAAAAATCATATATAAATTCAATCCGTGAATTTAATTGATTTCTGTTATCAACTTTTTTAACATCTCTGTTAAATTCATCTTTAATTGTCCTCAACTCTTCTTTATTCTCATTTTTATATTTCAAAATCACTTTCAGGTTTTTAACCGCTTTCCATTCGGAGTATAAAAGAAAATCATTTCCTGTTACCGGAGTCTGTTCAAAAAAAGATCTGTATGGAAATTTAAACTGATCAAAGTAAGCATTAACGAGAACATTATTCAATGGCTTCAAAGTTAAACCCGCGTAAAAACCTATTTCGTTTTGAGTGCTTCCGTTTTTCTCACCAAATCCAAAAGAGTGAACCGGTGAAAAATCTTCCGGATAATTTCTGTAAGAAAAAACTGCCTCTGCATATTTAGCAAGATCAATCTGTAACGAAGATATATACGCAACAGAGCCCGATTGGGAGCGGGCAACTTCACCAAATAAATTCAGATTTTTAAAAACATAATCATAATCAAAACTTAACATATTTCCTTTTCTTCCGGAGAAATTAAAAAGTTCACGGTCATCAGGTTTTATATTCTTAGAAAATTCACTTGCCCAACCTGAAGCACCTAACCGCAAACCGCTACTGTTATATACCAATCTGACACCGCCAATTTTTTCTTTAAGTGAATTTTTTCTTGAAATTTCTGAAATTGTTCGGTGGTAGCCGTCATAATAAAACGCTGAAACTTCATTCAAAAGCGTATCAATGCTCGCATCAAGAAAGTTATCGGAATAAAATAATATAAATGTAAACTTATCGTAAATTAATTCTGAAGCAGCACCTCTGAAAAACTGAACTTCATTTACTGATTTATACGCCTGCAAACCTCTGTCACGTTTTTTTATATTCGAAACATCATAGTTCTTTGAAAAAGAAAGCGAACTCCACATTCCCAAACCCTGTCCGAAATTTAAAATATAATCACCGGCAATAAATTTATTTATAAACTTATATTTTTGAATTTCAACAAACCCTGAAACAAAGTCAGTGAGATTATTTTCTCCCGGATCTTTTTCTAAAGTTAAACCTGCAGAGAGATCAAAACTTTTATCATAATATTTAAAATTAAATCTGTTATAAATTTTTGATTTCGAACCGCTATATTTACCTGAATCAATAAACCCTTGTTTAGTTTGTAAATCCTGTATAAATCTGCCTCTATATTGCAAATCAAAATCTTTAAACATTCCTTTGAATGATTTTTCCTTACCTGTTAAACCTTTCTCGGAAAGAATTTTTTCTTTTGTTTCAGTTCTCACCACAAGAAAAGGTTTTATTTTTTCATAAATTAAATCGGTGATGCCATCTATTTTAAGTAATTCTCTTTTAGATTTGAACAGAACATTTTCATCGCGATATTCAATAATACGTCTTGCAATTAACGGATTTATGAATGGAATATTTTCAAGTTCAGAAACCGAAACGGAATTTAAATCGTAAGGATTTCTATAAAGCGACTGTAAAAATTCAAGCAGAGGTGAATCTTCATTTTCATCCTGAATGTTATCGAGAATTGTTTCTGTAGGATCTGTGTTAAATAATGAATCGGCAGGTGCAGGTGTCTCATTATCCTGAGCGTGGAGATAAACCGGTTGTAAATTAATTTTCCAAATAAAAATTACGGCAAGAAAAATTAATTTATAAACCGGTTTTGATTTCAAATTATAATACTTCTTTTCAAAAAAGAAGTTTGAAAATTTTTTATTTTAATACTTTCACTCTTTCAACTCCAAAAACTTCTTTTGTTGAAGTTGATTGTAAAAAAATCACAAAATGGGCTTTGTTAATATTAATCAGAGTATCTATAGCATAGTCAAAAGCGAGATTCACACTTTGAGCAGGAGAAATAGTAACTGCCAATCCTGATGAAGGAGTAATTAAATCTCTCATAACATTTTCAAAAAGCGTTTCACCGTTTTGTCCCATAAAATATAAATCATCTTCAGTCAGAACAACATGAATTACTAAATCATTTATCTGATTTCCGGAAATTTGCCCGAGAACAACATCAATATTTCCCGATCTTGTAGCAGGTTCATATGTATTATCCGCATCTATTCCGAAAGATGAAATTGTCGCAAGTCTTTGATTTATAAGATTAGTCCAATTGTTAGCATTATATAATCCCATAAAGGTACCTTTTAAATATCCTCTTGGGTTTGAACTTGCCGCATTATAAAATGATATTCTTGCATTCGCATCAGGAATGTTATATTCATAAAAAGGATCAGCAGGAAAAAGATTGGTATGATATCTGATAATAATTACATTCGTATCATTGATAGTAACTCCATTGAGAAATAAAATTCCGTTGAGATATTCATTAGCAGGAACGCAAGGTATGCAACTTGTATTGGTAAATAACTCAACAAGTGTTTTATTAGTTGCAGATAAATTTGAAATGCCCGTAACAATTCTTCCGTCATTGCTTTCGCAAGCAAAAAAAGTCATTGCCGGAAAGATAAACAAAATATATAAAAAAACTTTTTTCATTTTAAAAACTCCCTGATTAATAATTTAAAATTGACTCATTAACAATAATCTGAATCCTTCAAAAGGATTTACAAACCGGCAAATACCGTTTGTACATTTGAGCCCGCCACGCTCACTGCCATAACTTAAAGTTAATGTATTTTTTTGATTTAATTTATACAAAACTTCACCCTGTGCCCAAAAGTCTTTCCCCGTCGGTTCTTCTTTATCATTGGTGAATTCAGCGTTAACTGAAAAACTCAATTGAGGTGATTTTGTTAAATTCAGAGAAACATATTGATTCATATAACTTTTTTCACCCGAACGAATAGAATTATGAGCCCACTGTTGCTCTACATTTAATTTAAGAGCATATTGAGAATTAATGATATATTTAATTTCAATAGGTATAGTTGTATAAAATAATTTTTCAGAATTTAACGGTCTCGACTGATTATATACTACAGAACTTTGTCTTGAAAATGCACCTTTGAAATTCCATTTATCACTTGCAGCGAAATCCGCTTCAAAAAATATTTCCCAAAACGGATTGAACGCATCATTTAAGTCAGGTAAAAAATTAGCACTTCGTTCTACTCTGTTAAAAATTTGTATTCCTGCTGAATCAGTTTCTGTATATTGATAATGCTCTGAAGAAATTGCCGCATTGAAATTAAAAGTTAACTTATCATTTAATAAATATAAAATATCAAGCTGTCCGCCAACTTCATCATTAAAATTTACAACGTGAGGATTTCTTGAGATAAGAGTGTATGTATGCTCTTTCACAGCTGTAGGAGGATTTTGGAAAGGTAACATTTTTGTAGGTCTGTCAGCACTCCTGTTATCAGGAGCAGTTAAATCGAATCTGTAATTTTTATATTCAAGAGTTATTCCGAAACCTGATTTTGAATAAGATGCAGATGAATAAAATCCGTCACCGTTTGCTGAAATTTCTACAGGATATAATGCATTAGGTGAAGTGTTAATATGTTTTCTTGAGTAAGCACTGTAAAACTGAAAATCTTTTAAGTTAACCGAAAAATTCACTTCAGGTAAATATGCTTTTATATCCGTTGTTTCTCCGCCACTCGGAACTTCCCCGGTTGCATATATATAACTCGCACCGAGTTTAACTTGTTTAACGGGAGATATATCAAAATTTATATTTCTTAATTTATATTTTTCAACTCTTGAAAGAATAAGAAAATCACGGTATTCAAGATTACCTCCGATAATCTGTGCTCTGAAATCCCAGGGAGTTTTTTTATCACCAAATCTGTTTTTATAAGTTACTCTCACCCCGTCTATTCCCGTATCATAAGCAAGTTCTCTTTGTTCAAATACATTGAGAGTTAACCCTCTTGAAAAAATATCAAAAAAATCACCTGCTCTTAAAGAAATTCCGATGTCGTTATTATACTCAATATATCTTTTTCTGAATCCTTTGAAATCAACTCCGTATTCAATAGGATCACTGATTTCATATCTCAGTCCGAAAATTACATCATTAATTGTAAATCTTGCATCGGTAATGTTTTCAAAATATTCTTTTGATTCTTTATCAAAACCAAAGTATTCATAACCGCTTCCATATCTTAAAGTATTATTTACGGAAGCATCAAGTTTTAGATTAATAGGAGGAATGGATATTTGTGAGAATACAGGTAGGGAAAGAAAAAAGAAAAAAAGAACAAGTAGAGTTTTTTTCATTTTTATAATTTACATTAGAAAAATTTTTACATCATTTTAACTGGTTGATAATTTCCTCTTCAAATTTTTTCTCATCGCCGGATACATAACCCAGATGACGTGCAACTATTTTGCCGTCTTGAGAAATAAAAATTGAAAAAGGATGACCGTTGCCCTGATAGGCTTCAAAAATTTTCTGGTCAGTATCCAATACAACAGGAAACTCATATCCGTTAGCGCCAACGTATGATTTAACTTTTGAAAGCGATTTCTGGTCATCGTTATTTACCGCTATGTATGTAAAACCTTTATCTTTATATTTTTCCCAAAGAGTATTCATATGTTTCATTTCCTCTTTGCAAGGAGTGCACCATGTAGCCCAAAAACCAAGCCAGACAGGACCGGATTTTAATAACTCACTTACTTTTACATCATTTCCTTCCAGGTCAGGAAGAGTAAAATCAGTATAATTTTGTGCTTTTGTCAAATTAGAAAAAAACATTGTTAAAACAAAAATAAATATTACTTTTTTCATTCTAAAACTTTTTATTTAATTTATAATTATTTATAGTATTAAAAATTACAATTAGTTCAATAATAAAACGACTA
>DOWN01000255.1 GCA_003519545.1 Bacteroidota bacterium | reverse complement strand
ATATAATATTAAATTAATGACTGAAACAGAAACAAATATATTAAACAAAATTGACCTTAATCTGAATTTAAGGAATGAAATAAAAAAACTAAAAAAAGAACTTAACGCTGTTATTCTTGCTCACTATTATCAGGAATCTGAAATACAAGACCTTGCTGATTTTATCGGTGATTCATTACAACTTGCACAAAATGCAGAAAAGACTAATGCGGATGTAATCGTATTTGCAGGAGTTCATTTCATGGCGGAGACTGCTAAAATTTTAAATCCGAATAAACTTGTTTTACTTCCTGATTTAAATGCAGGATGCTCACTTGCAGAGGGTTGCCCTGCAGATCTACTTAAGAAATTTAAAGATCAAAATCCCGGTCACATTTTAATTAGTTATATCAATTGTACTGCTGATGTAAAAGCAATTTCTGATATAATATGCACTTCTTCCAATGCAGTAAAGATTGTAGAACAAATTCCAAAAGAAACAGGTATCATTTTTGCTCCTGATAAAAATTTAGGTAAATGGGTGATGAAAAAAACGGGTAGGGAAATGAAATTATGGCAAGGAGCATGTATTGTTCACGAAACTTTCAGTGCTAAGAAAATTTTTGAGTTGAAACAAAAGCATCCTAAAGCAATTCTTATTGCTCATCCGGAATGCGAAGAACACATTTTATCTAAAGCTGAATTCATCGGTTCAACAAGTGCCTTATTAAATTTTGTAATTACTAATGAAAATTCTGAATTTATAGTGGCAACCGAACCGGGTATAATTCATCAAATGGAACTTAAAGCACCCGGAAAAAAATTTATTCCTGCACCTCCTGAATCAAGCTGTGCCTGTAACGATTGTCCTTATATGAAACTGAATACTTTGGAAAAATTATATTTATGTATGCGGGATAAAAAACCTGAAATAACTCTTGACGAGGAAATCAGAAAGAAAGCCTTTCTTTCTTTGAAAAAAATGCTCGAGATGAGTAAATAAATAATCCTTCTGCCGCATAAGCCGGATTCTGTTTTGTCCGAAAACAAATGACAATCATTTATCTTGGATTAACATTACTGTTAACCACTTTGCAACCTACCCCGGGAGAATGTTTAAGCAAGCAGTGCTTTAATCTCCCTGTATTTGGTATTGCTCCGGATGAGTATGTCAATCTCTGAGATTGCTCTCAGAATGGTAGGCTCTTACCCTGCCGTTTCACCTTTATTCCATTGCTTTCGCAATGAAAAAGTCTTCTTCTCTGTAACACGGTCTGCAATATATTCTTGGGAATATATCACCCGGGATATCATCCCGGCATCCCTGCTTTTATGGAGTCCGGACTTTCCTCACTTTCCGGATTTCTCCGGAACCGCGCGATTGTCTGCGACAGAAGGAAATTTTTTAAAGAACAAATACTTATTCAAAATTTAATTGAAAATTATCTTCTGATTCAGTTTTTAATTCTGTCTTTTCAAGTTCTGATTCATCTATCGCTTCATTTGCAAGTTTATCAGCATCCTTGTTTTTTTCTCTCGGTATATATTCTATACTCCACCTCCCATCAAACTTATCCTGAAGTTTTTTTAAAACTTCCTCATTCAATAATTTAAGAGTTTCATTTTTTACTTTATACTTCCCGTTCACCTGGTTCACCATCAACTCGCTGTCCGATTGAAAAATTATTGTATCATGTGGCTGTACTTTTAATATATCAATTGCTTTAATTAATGCTTTATATTCTGCAACATTATTTGTAGCTATACCAATATACTCTTTGTAATCATCAATCTGGCAATACCTATTTATTGAAACTCCTATTCCTGCTTTCCCAGGGTTACCCCGCGAAGCTCCATCTGTCCAAACCAAAACTTTCATTTAGTTTAACTTATTAATTTTTCATCAACAAGTATTCTGCCGCATGATTGACATGTGTATAATTTCGCTGCGGATCTGATTTCTATTTCTCTCTGAGGAGGTATTGAATTATAACATCCGCTGCAATTACCTCTCCTTACTACCGCAACTGCACTGCCTTTCATTGTTTTATTTATTCTTTCATATAAGTTCCGGATGTGATCTTCAAGTCTTACCATCAAATTCTCTTTCTTGTTTTTTAATTCAAGTTCTTCCTGTGAATATTTCTCGTCAAGTTCTTTTAATGAATTTTCATTTGAGTTCAGATCATTTGAAATTTCATCCGAAGTGCTTCTCAACTCTTCAATCTCATTTGATAAAATCTCTTCTATTTCAGAAAGGTCTTTCAATCTTTTTTCACCTTTTTCAATTGTCTCATATTGGGTATCAATTGATTTCATAATCGTATCATACTCTTTATTACTTTTTGCATTATACTTTTGTTCATCATATTTTGCAATTTTATCTTCACATTTTTTAATCGTCTTTCTTAATCCTCCTTCTTCATCTTTTAACTTTGCAAGCTCTGCAGTCTTGGCATCCAGTTCTTCCCAATATTTTTCCAAAGCATTTTTTTGTTCGTTTATTCTCTCAGGCAAGTCTCCTTTTTCATCGTCAATATCCTTAAGATCTTCATCTATTTTGCAGAGTTCATAAAGAATTTTTAATTCTTCTTCAATTCTTGGTTTAATACTTTTATCAACAGTTTCAAAGTATTCAAAAACTTTTGATTCCTGTTGATTTTCTGAATTCTGAGTTTCTTCAGAATTTTCTTTGTCTGTGTTAATATCTGTCATATTATATTTTAACTATTTTTAAATTTTTTCCTGTTTTGTAAAGCACTGTCTGAATCTTTAATTTTTTCAGTTCTCTTAAATCAGATTCAGTATTTTCTCTTGAATAAATTCCTAATGTTGTAATTTTTTCTTTGAATATTCTGTCATTCTTAAAGAGCGGATTTACCTTACCGAGTGAATTATTTAAATCTATAGGTTTATTAAATCTGATTATTACTCCGTCTGTATATTCTGTGCGTCTTTTGAAATCATATATTTCGTATGCAACTTCTTCATAAGGATGAGAGGACATCATAACATCAATAATCTTATTCAGGTCATTTTCGTTACATTCCATTTCTAATTTAACTTCCTTAACTGACTCAAGTTTCCCGGACTTACCTACGGCTGGATTCGCACCCTTTAATGGGAAAAATGTTCCTGTTCCATAAGTCCTGAATGAACACAGTTTATAATTACCAATTTTACCTGCTCCTGTTTTACCCATTGCCTTAAATATATTTTCAACATCTTTCTCAGGAACAAATACAATTATTTTTTTCTTTTCTGAAAAATAAAAATTAATCGGAGTGATGTCCTTTATATTTTTATTATCAAATAATTTATCAATTATATTTTGTTCGCTTATTATCAAATTTTTTTTGCAAAAAAAAAGGGGCTTTAAATTAGCCCCTTTCAGTCTTTAATATTGTATTTTTTTAAATATAACTTTTTAAAAATCTTCAATTTCATTGTTAAATAATATAAAAACATTGATTTATTTAAACAATGTATTAAATTTTTCTCAAAATTAAAGTTTTAATTTCTCAAGAAGTTTTTTTACAGGTTTTACATTCTGCATAACATAAAAATGAATTGATGGTGCCCCTTTTTCAAGTAATTCTATACTTTGTTTGTAAGCCCACTCAACCCCAATATCAATTACGTGTTCAGGTTTTGCTTTTTCTATTTCTTCAGATAGTTCATCAGGAATTTCAATATAAAAATTCGCAGGTATGGATGTTAAATGTTTTTTTGTAGTTAATATTTTCAAACCGGGAATAATCGGAACTGTTATACCTTCTTCCCGGCACATATTAACATAATTAAAGTAATTCGCATTATTGAAAAACATTTGAGATACTATGTAATCAGCACCTTTTTCTACTTTTGATTTAACCGTTTTTACATCCGATCTTAAATTAGGTGCTTCAAAATGTTTCTCCGGATATGCACCTACACCAATGCAAAAATTTGTCGGTGTTGCATCAAGCAAATCTTCGTCAAGATATTTTCCTTTGTTCATATCTGAAATCTGTTTTACCAAGTCACAGGCATATTCATTCCTTGTCTTTCCTTCCGATACAGGTTTTATGTAACCTTTATCATCTCCTCTGATAGCAAGAACATTTTCAATCCCAAGATAATTTAATTCTATGAGTGCATCTTCGGTTTCCTCTTTTGTAAATCCTCTGCAAAGCAAGTGGGGAACTGTATCAACATTATATTTGTTTTTTATCGCTACACTGATTCCGATTGTTCCCGGTTTTTTTCTTTTTACTTTTTTTCTGATTCCGGTTGGTGTCTCTTCATATTGAACCTCTGCCGAGTGTGACGTGACATCTATAAACGGAGGATTATATTTCATCAACTCTTCGACTATGGCAAATATTTTTCCGATATCTCCACCCCGTGGAATAGGAATTATCTCAAAACTAATAAAAGGATTTTTCGCTTTTGCTAAATGTTCTGTTACTTTCATTCAATTTTTATTTTGTTACATC
This sequence comes from Bacteroidota bacterium, assembly GCA_003519545.1. Classification (GTDB taxonomy): domain Bacteria; phylum Bacteroidota; class Ignavibacteria; order Tepidaquicellales; family Tepidaquicellaceae; genus UBA9002. The sequence goes on along the minus strand of DOWN01000255.1, from coordinate 875 downwards.
AGGATAAGCATTGGTGCCTTTGCTCGTAAGATATTTCACTTCATTATTATAAACATTCACAATTCCGATTTGATTTGCATCTCCAATTTCAACATCATAAATAATTCTGCTTGCATCCACCCACCTGTAATTTCCAACACTTCCGCCTACCGTAGGGATTTTTTTCTTATTCGTTCCGTCAGTATTCATTGTATATAAATCAACACTATTGTCAGTTATAAGAACAAATGCAATAAGTTTATTATCAGGGGAAAATTTAGGTTGATTTGTGCTTCCCATTCCCTGAGTCAGTGCAATCTCTTTGTTATCTTTATATACATATATCGTACCTCTTAAATTCATATCAAAACTCGCATAAGTAACCATAGAACCATCAGGAGAAATATCCGGCTCTAATTCTGAGTCATTGTTTTTAGTGAGTCTCACACCGTCAACAGCAGTTGAATCTGCTAAATCGGTTATGAAAATATCTTTATCTCCTCCTTCAAATGCGGAATAAACCATTGTTCTTCCGTCAGCAGCCAATACCTGCATTGTGCTGTAATCATCTGCTGATAATGGTGATGGTTCGGGTTCGGTTGGTTGCATTATATATAAAGTTGTGAACCCTTCATGCTCCGCTACAAAAATTATATTTTCGTCATCCCATGTGAAACAAGGGTTATAACCTTTGAATACAAAATAAGGATTTGAAACTCCGTTCAAATCTGAAATCAAATATATATCCTGATTGTCTGTATAAAAAATTATTTTTGTTCCGTCATAAGACCATCTCGGATACATACAGTTTTGATTTATTGCAGTAAGTTGTTTTTTATCGGTTCCGTCAATATTCATCGTGAAAACCTGTAAATAACCAGTTGGGTTATCTGTGC
>DOWN01000148.1 GCA_003519545.1 Bacteroidota bacterium | reverse complement strand
GATGTACAAGTTCTGAAGTAGTAGATGTTAACGAAGAGAGAATAAAAGATTCAGTAAATGTTTATACACATCTCGACAGAGCATTTGATCTTTATCAAAAAGCCCTAAACTATAATAATAAGTTTCAGGATGCCGATGCAAAAAATGCTTTTGAAAAATCTCTTAAAACACTTTCCGAAATAAATTCAAAAGTTCTTAACGAGCCGGGAAACTCTGCATGGAAAGAAGATTATAACGAACTCGCAAAAAGTATCACACAGGATTTTTTAATAACTCAACAAAATATTCCCGACAATAATATTGTTTTCAAGTTTGCAGAAAAACTCGGAATAGAATTTGAAAGACTGAATGAATATACACAGTCTGAGCAGAGCGGATATGAGCCGTTACCGGACGGTAAAGATTTACCATTAATTAAAAATTCAGTTGTAGAAGAATATATAGATTTTTTCAGTAAGACTGACAGAGGAAAATCATTCATTGATAAAACGATGTATCGTTCCGGAAAATTTTTCCCGCTTATGAGAAAAATTCTCAGACATTACGGAGCACCTGAAGAACTTATTTATCTATCCATTCAGGAATCAGGTTTGAATCCTACAATTGTTTCGAGAGCAGGAGCGGTTGGCTTATGGCAGTTTATGCCAGCAACGGGGTATGCATACGGATTATATCAGGATGAGTGGAGAGATGACAGAAGAGATTTTGAAAAAGCAACAGATGCGGGTGCGAGACACTTAATAGATTTATTCAAAACTTATGATGACTGGTATCTTGCTTTTGCGGCATACAATGCGGGTCCGGGAAGAGTTAACAGTGCGATAAGAAAATCAGGATCAAAAGATTTTTGGGTTTTGAGAAATTATTTACCGGGTGAAACAAAAAATTATGTTCCTTCAATACTTGCACTTTCATTTATTTTCAGAAATCCTGAAATGTATGGTTTTACTGATCTTGAACTTGCTAAACCAATTTCATTTGACAGAGCAAATATAAAATCCTCAATAACTTTTCAGCAAATTGCTGACTTATCAGGGTCTGACCTGGAGACGATTAGAGAATTAAATCCTGAACTTACAAATGATGTAACTCCAAACTATAATAGTATTTATCAAATCAGAATTCCACACGGAACATTTAAAACATTTTCAGAAAATTATAAAAATGCTTCATTTGAAAAAAACGGATTGAGTTCACCTGAGTTTGCCGGTTCAGAACAGTTTGATTTCGGACAAGTAGCCGCTACTAAGTTCAAAGTTCGCGGATATATGCCGAATGATATTAGAAAAATTGGAATGATTACGGATAACAATGTGAAATATACAGTTAAGGATAATGATAAACTCAGTGTAATTGCGATTGACAACGGTGTTAGAGCAACTGATGTGAGGTTATGGAATAATTTAACTTATGGAAGGTTGCTTTTAAAAGGAATGATGTTAAATATTTATCTGAGTGAAAATGAAAAGAATATAAAAGAGTATAATCTTGACGGTTCACTCGAAAATAAAGAAACAAAAGATGTAACTGAAAATACAAATTCAGGAAATACAAATACATCTGAGAACAATTCCAACAATGAAACTTCAAGTGATGAAGGCACCTCATTTTTTGATAAAATAACAAAAGGAAAAAATTCAAAGACAACTGAAACTCAGACGAAAAAAACAGAGACAAGCGAGAAGAAGAATACTAAGAAAGAAACGACTACAAAACAGACAAATAAAGAAACCAAAAAAGAGACTAAGAAAGAAACTAAAAAAGAAGATGTATCTGATGATTCCGGCAGTGATAATACGGTAAAAACAGTTTCCACAAATACAGAAACCATGAAGAAAGAGACAGTAAAAAAGCCGGCAGGTAAAGAACAGGTCTATACAGTTCAGGAAGGTGATATACTTTCAACAATAGCGTCTTCATATTCAGTAAAGATTTCAGAAATTCAGGAATGGAATGGATTAGAATCGGATGTAATTTATGTGGGACAGAAACTGAAAATTTATTCAGATAAAAAAACTGAAAGTGGAAGCACAAAAAACTCAAAAACAAAAGAAGAGAAAGCACCAAAAACTTATACTGTTAAAGAAGGAGACAATCTCCAGAAGATTGCAGATAAATTTAATCTGAAAGTCAGTCAGTTAAAACTTTGGAATGATATAGAAGACGGAGATCATATTATAATCGGACAGGTATTAAAACTAACAGAACCTGAAAAGAAGACTACCAAAAAACAAACAACAACAAAGAAAGAAAAAGTTAGAAAGAAAAAAGGAAAGAACTAAATTATTTTTTTGAGGGAAGGTGAATAGTAAATTCTGAACCTTCCCCTACTTTACTTTCGACAGTTAAGTCTGCATTATTTTGTTTAAGCATATCATAGCAGACTTTTAATCCGAGTCCTGAGCCGGACTCCCCTTGCGTTCCCGGAGTGCTCACTCTCGCTTCCCAGTTAAATAAATTTTTTCTCGTTTCTTCTTTCATACCGCACCCGTTATCAATAATTTTTAACTGATTGCTCACAGGATTATAAATAATTTTTATATTGCCGTTATCGGTGAATTTATTAGCGTTCAATAAAATATTTCTCACGACAAATTTTATAAGGTTATTATCAAAAAATACTTTTGTGTTCTTATCAAGTAAATTTTCGACATCATTATTTTTGTTTTTAAACATATATCCCCAGTTAGTCACAACCCTATTCACTGACTCATATAAATTAAATTCAGTGAAATTACTTTTTTCGGAATTGAATTGACTTGTCGCCCAGTTAAGAAGATTATCAAGAAAAATTGAAGTTGAGTTAATTTTTTCCTTAAGAGATTTACCAATTTCTTCCATTTCTTCTTTATCAAGTTCACCATCGGAGAACATATCGAGAGTTGTAGAAATGGAAGCAAGGGGAGATTTAATATCGTGAGCGATAATTGATAATAATTTATTATTAACATCATTTATTCTCAGCAGTTCTTCAGAGATAGATAGAATATTATTGTTGGCATCTTTAAGATTATCGTGAGAAATTTTCAAAGTCATAAGATTAATAACCTGTTTGCCGAGAACTTTGAGAGTTTCAATTTGCATATCATTCAGTTCTCTTGGTTTTCTATCAATCACACAAAGAGAGCCGAGATTAAAACCTTTTGGAGTTGTAAGCGGAACGCCTGCATAGAATCTAATGTTAGGTTCATTAAGTACTAAAGGATTATCTTTAAATCTCTCATCTTTAATGGCATCTTGAACAATCATAATTTCTTCATCCAGTATAGTATGAGAGCAAAAAGCATCTTCCCTTTTAGTGGAGTCATCATTGAGACCTATGTTTGCTTTGAACCATTGAATATCTTTATCAATTAAAGTGATTAATGAAATAGGAGCTTCACAGATATGGGAAGCGAGTTTGACGATTTCGTCATATTCGGGCTCAGGAGGAGTAAATAGAACATTATACCTCTTGAGTTCTTCCAGTCTTTGAAATTCATTTTTGTTAATCATACGTAAAAATATAATATATGTAGTAATTAATAAATGTATTTCAAAAGTGTAAAAATTTAATTAATTTAGTATTCTATTGCTGGTGTAGCTCAACTGGTAGAGCAGCTGACTTGTAATCAGCAGGTTGGGGGTTCAAGTCCCTTCACCAGCTCAGATAAGAAACCCGGTAGGAACCTATCCTTCCGGGTTTTTTTATTGCGATAATGAAAATTAACTGCAAAACAATATCTCTGCCCTGTTTAAGTAATAATTCCTTTTTTTACTGTAATAAAAAATGTAATTTCAAAAAAAATTATTATTTACCAATTAACATCTCAGACTTCAATATAAAACTTAACTCTCATAAATGAAAAAGTTCAAAAATTTTTTATACATATTCTTTCCTGTATTAGTAATATTAGTTTTTGGTTTTTACTTTTTTAATATCTCTCCTGAATCATCCGGCTCATCAAATAACGACGAAACTTTTGATGTTTTAAAAACCACCAAAGTAAAAAAATCTCAGGAACTTAGAGGTTCTCCGGGATTTCAGAAAGAATATTTCGGAAAAACTCATTATCCTCAATCTTCTGATTTAGGTCAAGAACAGATATTACAAATGTGGGATGAAATTGAAAAAATGCCAAATGAAAAAGATTTTAATACGAATATTGTTCCATGGAGACCTTTAGGTCCTAACGGCTCTGCAATTGACTCAACCGGTGTCCGAAAATATACAGGCAGAGTTTTAGACTTAAAAATAACGAACGGAAATTTAAAAGTTGCGTCCGCATCCGGAGGTCTTTGGGCTTCGAATGGTTCTGATCCTATACCGATGACGGATAATCTTTCAAGTCTCGCAATCGGAAGTTTTGCAATTAATCCCGGCGATAGTAACATTATTATAGTAGGAACAGGTGAACCGAATGTATTAGCGGGAACAGGTTTGCATAGATCCACAAACGGTGGATTAAACTGGACACGTATAAGTATGGGAAATACACCTCGCGGTTTTTTCAGAATTATGTATGCACCAAACAGTCAGACTGTCCTACACGCTGCAACAACAAACGGATATTACAGATCAGATAATAACGGATTAAACTGGACAAGATATTTTGAAGCAGAAGTATCCGATGTAATCGTAAATCCTTTAGATCCGAATATTGCTCATATAGGAGTATGGGATAAAGGCACAGGCAAAGGTGGAATTTACAAATCAACAAATGCGGGGACTAACTGGACAAAACTAACAACGCAAGGATTGCCTACTTCAAATGTCGGAAGGGTTTCACTGGCACTTTGCAAAAACGTTCCAAATAATATCTGGGCATTGATTGGAAAAAATGACAATAATTTTCTTCTTGGAGTTTACAAAACGGCATCTGATGGAGTTCTATGGACAAGTGTTTCACCAACTCAGGGCGGAGATATTTTAGGAGGCGGATTCGGATGGTATGTACACGCAATTGGTGTTTCTGCCACAAATCCTCAGGTTGCGTTAGTCGGCGGTATATGGTTATATCACACTACAAATGGAGGTGTTAACTGGTTTCAGCATACAGATATAACAACAGCAAAAAATCTTCACGCAGATCAACACGAAGTTTTATGGGGAGCAAATGGACAGGATGTATGGGTAGCGAATGACGGAGGTGTTTCATACTCAAACGACGGTGGAGAATCTTTTACGACGCAGGATAATTTTTATCCGATTACACAGTATGCTAATTTCGATGTTGCTCCAAGTAACAGGGATTATATTTTCGGAGGATCTCGAGATAATGCTATTACTGGAACAACTAATGGGGGTAATACCTGGATATATGCATACCCATCGGCAGCAGATGGAGGCGGAATTGCATTTGATCCGTTTAATAATATAATTTTATATGCGACACTCGGTAACTATGGAGGTGCTTTGGCGTTTCACCGTATAAGAACTATGGATTTTGGAAAAACCTGGATTGATGTAAGTAGCGGTATCGGTGCCTCAAGAGAAGAGTATCCAAAAATCCGTGCAATTCCAACTTCACCGACGACGCTATTTACGAACTCATGGACAGGTTTATACAAAACTGAAAATTTCGGAATGAACTGGACACTTTATGATGCTGCTTTACCTTTTAAAGTTTATGACTTTTCAATCGGACATTATCCTTCAGAAGGTAAAACAATTGTTTATGTTTGGCTTGAATCAGCAGAAAACGGAAAACGTCTTTATATCAGTACAAATAACGGTCCATTTGTTGAGCGTTCTACAGGGTTAGAACCTGGACTTTGGGTTAAGTCTGTAATTCCTCATCCAACAAATCCAACATATGCTTATGCACTCATGACCGGTACCGAAGCCGGAAAGAAAATATATAAAACAAAAAATCTTGGGTTAACGTGGACTAATATTACAGGGAATTTACCAAATGTTGTAATGTCACATCTCGTAACACATCCTAAAACTGTTAATAACTTATACCTTGGTACTGAAATGGGATGTTATAAATCTACAAACCACGGATTTAACTGGTTCAGATGGAACGAAGGAATGCCGGAGGCAGCGATTGTAACTGAAATGAAACCTGTAATGACTGATATGAATGAATTTTTCATTTACACTTCAACATACGGTAGAGGAATTTTCAGAAGAGAAGAACCACCTCAAAATAATCCGGGTGAAGAAACGATGTTTCAGTTATTCCAGAATTATCCGAACCCATTCAATCCTGTAACTCAGATAACTTTCACACTTCCGGTTGAAAGCAAAGTAACTCTTAAAGTGTATGATGTAACAGGAAGGTTGGTTACTACTCTTGTGAACGAGACAAGGCTTTCGGGTTTATATACTGAAGATTTTAACGGAGCAAATTTATCCTCCGGAGTTTATTTCCTGACAATTCAGGCGGGTGATTTTAAAGACACGAAGCGAATGATGTTAATAAAATAATTGATTCTGAACTTTCGGTAATTTCTCACAATCCCTTGTCTTTGCTGCGAAAATATTCAAGCATTGCTCGGGCTTCATCTTCCGTGATGTTTTGTGAAACCATCGGAGTTATATATTGCATTAAAAGTTCTTTCGCTTGCGGATCTTTATGTGTCATCTCTTCAGGATTAATAATCATATTCATAATCCATTCGGGTTTTCGTCTTTGGGTTATACCGTTAAGCGGAGGACCAACAACTCTTCGTTCGAAATTATGACAAGCCAAACATTTTGAATCAAATATTTGTTTTCCTTTTTCAGATAAACTTATATTTATATTACTATCAAGCGTAAGGTCTGAAACAGGTCCCACTCCTTTAGTGGGATCTTTTTCAGAGCAACCTGCCAAAATAAAAATCAAAAATATATTAATCAAAAAAACGTTTTTACAAATTCCCTTTTTCATATTTTTATGTTATAAATTACATGAACAACTAACTTCAGATTTTTTATTTTTTAATAAATTCTCTTCCAGGGATTTTGCTTTTGGGAAAAGAATATTATTTTCAAGATGGATATGAATGTGTAAGTCTTTGTATAAATTCTCAATCTCTTTTAAAGCAACCCGGTGAGTGTTACAATATTTTTCATCTTCTCTGAAATTATCTGTTAATGATTTTATTTCTTCAAGAAGATTTCCCGCGTCAGTGTGTTCCCTCTCCATTACTTTGATAGGATTATCCACAGAACCAAATGGTGGCATTTGAAATTCTTTTCCTGAATCTTCAGCATCACGAAGTTTCTTAATATAAGGGAATAAAACATTTTCCTCCTTTGCAGTGTGCTCTTCAAGTTCGGATTTTAAAGTCGTGAATTTATTTTTAATCTTTATCCATTCGGGATATTTACCGGAATGTTTATCGCAGACTTTTTCTATTCTTTCATAAATTACAGGAAGTTCTTTTTTAAGAAAAGCGTGATGGACATTTACAATGTAATCAATCAGGAATCTTTCATCCCACTCGCTGAAAATATCGTTCACATATAGAAAATTTTTTAAATCATTCTGAACATCTTCAAAATTTATTTTCTTCTTTTCGCAAGCATCCCAGAGAGATTTTTTTCCTCCGCAACAAAAATCAATTCCGTATTTTTCAAATACTTCAACTGATTTAAAATTAAATTTTACAATTTCTGATACCGTTGTGTTTCTGTTAATTTCC